>JBKJMK010000071.1:0-13210 GCA_046596005.1 Usitatibacteraceae bacterium
TCTTTCTCGCATTCGGAAATATAGTGGCCTACCGCAAACTCGAAATCGGCATGGAGTTCATCAACGCTCGCACCGTGGAAAACGAGTTGCTCAGACATTCCCAGCACCCGCCCAACGAAAATGTGGTCGTGCGCATCATAATCAATACGGGCGGTGTAGCCGCGAAACTTGATGGAATTTTGCATAGACTATTACTATTCAAAAATCTTGCCGAGCCTGAATTCTTAAATAGTATCATAAAGTAATATCAATTCAAAATTCGCGCCACTACATCCCAAGCTGTCTCCGGCTATATTGAGCCAGCCAATTAAGTTTCATTAAAATCAAGTTGTTACAGATAATCATCCAACATTGTCTATGGCACCTGGTTACCGTGTCAGGTCGCAATGCTGCTCTATGCAGTACTCCGGGTTTCAGATTAAAATCTTCGGGCAACGCGGCACTATGAAAGTCTGTAGCAGCATACAGTTCACCCGTTTGCCTTCTCAGTGTCTAGCTAAAGACAACTACAAAGGTATTAGCCATGCCAAGCCCGCAGCCAGTTCTTCGTCAGCGTCCCAAGTATGTCGACCTGAATCTTTTGAATCTGCCGATGCCCGGATTAGTCTCAATTTTGCACCGCATTACCGGCGTGGTGATGTTCCTGTTTCTGATCCCTGCGGTCTTGTTCGTGCTGCAATGCACGCTCGACGCCGAAACGGGATTCAACAAATGGAAGTCCATTTTTTCCGAACCCGTCGTCAAACTGATCGTGCTCGGTTTCGTCTGGTCATACCTTCATCACCTGTTCGCGGGCATTCGCTATCTGCTGCTGGATATCCATGTAGGCGTCGCCCTTGAACCAGCGCGAACGTCGGCGCGACTTGTGTTGGCGCTCGGCCTGATTGCAACTGCAATTGTCGGAGTACGTATATGGTAGGCGGCGTAAAGAAAATTCCCGTAGGCGCGCACTACGGTTGGCAGGACTGGCTGGCGCAACGCGTCACTGCAGTCATCATGGTGCTGTTCAGCATCGTGATCATTGGCTTTTTCATGCTCAAAGGCGCTGTCAACTACGGCGAATGGAAAGCGCTATTTCGCTATCCACTGTTTCGCATTCTGGCGCTGCTATTTTTCCTGTCTGTCTACTACCACGCCTGGATCGGCATCAAGGACGTGCTGATGGACTACGTCAAGCCGGCCGGCGTGCGCGTGACAATGCAGGTCACTGTGTTGCTGTTTTTACTGGCATGTTCAATCTGGTCGGTCACAATAATCTGGGGCATCTGAGCCATGGCAATTCCTGTTCGCAAATATGACGCCGTCGTTGTCGGTGCCGGTGGTTCCGGCCTGAGGGCGGCATTGCAATTGTCCAATGCAGGTTTGAAAGTCGCGGTGCTGTCCAAGGTTTTCCCGACCCGCTCTCATACGGTTGCCGCACAAGGTGGGGTCGGTGCGTCGCTCGGCAACATGGGTGAGGACAATTGGCATTGGCATATGTATGACACCATCAAGGGCTCGGATTGGCTTGGTGACCAGGACGCGATTGAGTTTATGTGTCGCACCGCGCCCGAGGCGGTGATCGAGCTTGAACATTTCGGCATGCCATTTGATCGCAATGACAATGGCACGATCTATCAGCGTCCGTTCGGTGGGCATTCTTCGAATTTCGGCGAGAAGCCCGTCCAGCGTTCCTGCTGCGCGGCTGACCGCACCGGTCACGCCATGCTGCATACGCTGTACCAGCGCAATGTGTTTGCAAACACACAGTTCTTTGTCGAGTGGATGGCGTTGGACTTGATTCGTGACGTTGAAGGCAACGTGCTTGGCGTAACCGCACTGGAAATGGAAACCGGTGAGATGATGATTTTTCACGCCAAGGCAACGCTGTTTGCCACTGGCGGTGCGGGACGCATTTATGCATCGAGCACCAATGCCTTCATCAACACGGGTGACGGCTTGGGTATGGCGGCCCGTGCGGGGATTCCGCTTGAAGATATGGAATTCTGGCAGTTCCATCCGACTGGTGTGGCAGGCGCGGGTGTGCTCATCACTGAGGGCGTGCGGGGTGAGGGAGGAATATTGCTGAACAAGGACGGCGAACGATTCATGGAGCGTTATGCACCGACCATGAAGGATCTCGCATCGCGTGATGTCGTGTCGCGTGCCATGGCAACGGAAATCAAGGAAGGCCGTGGTGCCGGACCCAATAAAGACTACATCTTGCTGAAACTTGATCACCTCGGTCCGGAAGTCATCAATAAACGCCTGCCGGGTATTCGTGAGATCGCATTGCAGTTTGGCAATGTCGATTGCACCAAGGAGCCGATTCCGGTGGTGCCGACCTGTCATTATCAAATGGGCGGTATTCCGACAAATTACAAAGGTGAAGTGGTGGTGCCGAAGAATGGCAACCCGAACACGCTGGTGCCTGGTTTTTATGCGGCTGGGGAGTGCGGCTGTGCATCGATTCACGGTGCGAATCGTCTCGGTACCAATTCGCTGACGGATCTGCTGGTGATGGGCAAATCATCTGCTGACTCGATGATCAAATTCATTGCGGAAAACAACACGCATATGGACTTGCCCAAAGACGCCGGCGCGTATTCGGCATCGCGACTGGTTCGACTCGATACCCAGAAAAATGGCGAAAGTGTTTATGAGGTGGGCAATGCGATGCGACAAACCATGCAAGCGCACTGCGGTGTTTTTCGTTTCCCTGAAATGCTGGTAGAAGGGGTTGCGAAGATCAAATCGATTGCGGAACGCGCGCAGAAACTGGAAATCAAGGACAAGTCAAAGGTGTTCAACACCGCGCGCATCGAAGCGCTCGAACTTGAAAACTTGATCGAAGTCGCTGTCTCCACCATGATCTCGGCTGAAGCACGCAAGGAAACACGAGGCGCGCATGATCGTGCGGATTGCCATGATCGTCCCGGCTTTGTGAATGGTCGCGATGATGAAAACTGGCTCAAGCACACGCTTTGGTACAAACAGGGCAATAAGCTCGATTACAAGCCGGTGAATCTGCAACCGCTTACTGCTGAATCCTTCGCGCCTAAGGCGCGGACTTATTGATATTGCCCCGCGCCCCAAAGAACAGGCCGACAAGATGAAATTCATAATCGAACGCTACGATCCCGATCAGGATCAAAAACCTTATTTCAAGGAATACGATATCCAGCTTGAGCCATCGGATCGCATGTTGCTCGATGCGCTTATCCGCATCAAATCGATCGATGACACGTTAGCGCTGCGCCGTTCGTGCCGCGAAGGCATTTGTGGCTCCGACGCGATGAATATCAACGGCAAGAACGGGCTCGCCTGCGTCACCAAGATTAGCGACCTGAAAGAGCCGGTTAAATTGCGGCCGTTACCCGGGCTGCCGATAATTCGCGACCTGATCGTCGACATGACGCAGTTTTTCAAGCAATACAACTCGATCAAGCCGTTCGTGATCAATCACGATCCGCCACCCGAAAAAGAGCGGCTGCAATCGCCTGAAGAGCGTCTTCAACTCGATGGTCTCTACGAATGCATCCTATGCGCGTGCTGCTCGACCGCATGTCCGTCATTCTGGTGGAATCCGGACAAATTTGTCGGGCCGGCCGGCTTGCTGGCGGCGTATCGATTCATTGCCGATTCACGCGACCAGGCTGTCAATGAGCGGCTTGATAATCTTGAAGATCCATATCGGCTGTTTCGCTGCCATACCATCATGAATTGCGTGGATGTATGTCCCAAGGGTCTCAATCCGTCGCTTGCGATTGGCAAGATCAAGGAGATGATGGTCAGGCGTGGCGTCTGACGGCGCCGCTCGCCAGGCGGATAGTGCGGCCGATGATCGGAAACGTGATCGTATTCGCTGGCACGCGCGCCGCGGGTTGCTTGAAAACGATTTGATCCTGACGCGCTTTCTGGATTTGCAGTTGATGCAACTGGATGCACCGGAAATGGCTTTGCTTGAAGAGTTACTGCGATGGAGCGATAACGATTTACTGGACGTACTGATGGATAGAAAGCCATGTGATGATGTGCGCCTCAGTGCAATGGTCGAGCGTATTAAAGCTGCACAATGACAATATATTCGGGAGATCAAAAATGAATCCAAAAGGCAACGCAACCCTGACCCTGGCTGATGGCAAAGCGGTCGAACTGCCGGTTTTTGGCGGCACCCACGGCCCCGATGTCATCGACATCCGGAAGCTCTACGCCCAAACCGGCATGTTTACCTATGACCCCGGTTTCATGTCGACGTCGTCATGCAACTCGACCATCACTTTCATCGACGGCGATAAGGGCGAGCTTTTGTATCGCGGCTATCCGATCGAACAGCTTGCGACCAAATGCGACTTTATGGATACCTGCCACTTGTTGCTTTACGGCGATTTGCCGAATCCTGTGGAGAAAAAAGAGTTTGTAAGCCGCGTGACCAACCACACCATGGTGCACGAGCAGATGCAATTTTTTCTGCGCGGCTTCCGGCGCGATGCGCACCCGATGGCGGTGATGACCGGTCTGGTCGGCGCGCTATCGGCGTTTTATCCGGATTCAATCAACCTGCACGACGCCAGGCAACGCGATATTTCTGCGATCCGCCTGATCGCTAAAATGCCAACGCTTGTGGCGATGGCCTACAAATACACCGTCGGGCAGCCGATCAACTACCCGCGCAACGATCTTGACTACGCTTCAAATTTCATGCGCATGATGTTTGCCGTACCGGCCGCGGACTACAAGGTCAACGATGTGCTGGTACGCGCAATGGACCGCATCTTCATTTTGCACGCCGATCATGAGCAGAACGCATCCACATCGACAGTGCGTCTGTGCGCGTCATCCGGTACCAATCCATTCGCCGCGATTGCCGCCGGCGTTGCGTGCCTGTGGGGCCCCGCACATGGGGGTGCGAACGAAGCCGCGCTAGGCATGCTGGCTGATATTCAGCGTGACGGTGGCGTCGCGAAGATCGGTGAATTCATCACGAAAGTCAAAGACAAGAATTCCAATGTACGTCTGATGGGCTTCGGTCACCGTGTCTACAAAAATCACGATCCACGCGCCACGCTGATGCGTGAAACCTGCCACGAAGTACTGAACGAACTCGGGTTGCACGACGATCCCACCTTCAAGCTTGCAATGGCGTTGGAAAAAATCGCGCTCGAAGACGAATATTTTGTTAGCCGCAAGCTTTACCCCAACGTCGATTTTTATTCCGGCATCGTGCAAAAAGCCATCGGCATCCCGGTACCGTTGTTCACCGCCATTTTTGCATTGGCACGCACAGTCGGCTGGATCGCGCAGCTCAATGAAATGATTGCTGATCCGGAATACAAGATTGGCAGGCCGCGGCAGTTGTACGTGGGATCGCAGCGGCGGGATGTGAAAAAATAACGTAGAGTAACTATTGGCGGGCTGTTCGAGGCACTAATGGCTGTTAAGCCGCGTCAGTGCTTGTGTTTACTATCTGGCGCGCACAAATTAATTGGCGTATATCGCTTGTCCGGCAGCACATGAATTGAATACGAGGCACCCATTATGATGCGAGAATTCCAGTTATCTTCCCTGTTCAACGGTGCCAACGCACCTTACATTGAAGAGCTATACGAGCAATATCTTGCCGACCCGGCAGCGGTGCCGGAAGCGTGGCGAAAGCAATTTGATGCCCTGCCCAATGTTGCTGGCAATACCGCGAAAGACGTCGCGCATACGCCGGTAATCGAGGCTTTCGCGGAGCGCGCAAAGCAGGGTAGCGGGAGAATTGCGTACGTGAACGTCGGCGTTGGCAGTGACGACAAGCGTTCACTCCGCGTGCTGCAGTTCATTCGGGCGCATCGCGTACTGGGCTCGCGACATTCGTCTCTGGATCCGTTAAAGCGCAGCGAACGCATGCCAGTGCCTGAGCTGGAATTGAGTTTCTACAACTTGACCAACGCCGATCTCGAAGCCGAGTTTGGCATTGGCTCCTGGCAGGGGCGCATCAACGGCAGCAGCGAAAAGGCGAAGCTCAAGGACATCGTGGCCGCCGTGAAAAAGACCTACTGCGGATTTGTCGGTGTCGAATACATGTACATCAGTTCCACCGAGCAAAAGCGCTGGGTGCAGAGCCAGTTCGAAGGCATCCAGTCGCAGCCTTCGCTCAAGCTGGAAGAAAAACAATTTCTGCTTGAGCGGTTGACGGCGGCGGAGACCCTGGAAAAATATTTGCATACCAGGTTTGTTGGGCAGAAGCGGTTTTCGCTGGAGGGCAGCGAGAGTCTTATTCCGCTGCTTGACGACATCATTCAGGTCGCCGGTGAAAAAGGTGTGAAGGAAGTGGTGCTTGGCATGGCGCATCGCGGTCGCCTGAATGTACTGGTCAATAGTCTTGGCAAATTGCCTGCGGATCTGTTCTCGGAATTTGAGGGAAAACATGCGCACGATCTGGGTTCCGGCGACGTGAAATACCATCAGGGTTTTTCGTCGGATATTCAGACCAAAGGCGGCGGCGTGCATCTGACGCTCGCATTCAATCCTTCGCATTTGGAAATCGTTAACCCGGTCGTCGAGGGTTCAGTAAGAGCGCGCCAGCATCGGCGCAATGATCACGAGGGCAAGGAAGTGTTGCCGATGTTGGTTCACGGCGACGCTGCTTTCGCCGGGCAGGGCGTCGTGATGGAAACGATGGCGCTATCGCAAACGCGTGGGTTCAAAACCGGCGGCACGGTCCATATCATCGTTAACAACCAGGTTGGTTTCACCACATCGGACACCCGCGACACGCGCTCCTCGTTGTATTGCACCGATATTGCCAAGATGATCGAGGCACCGGTATTTCATGTGAACGCGGACGACCCCGAATCAGTGTTGCTGGTGGGTCGCATTGCGTTTGATTACCGCATGAAGTTCGGCAGGGATGTGGTGATCGATATGGTCTGCTTCAGGAAACTCGGCCATAACGAGCAGGACGAACCTTTCGTCACCCAGCCGCTGATGTATAAAAAAATTGCCCAGCATCCTGGCACGAGGAAACTCTACGCGGACCGGCTTGCCGCCGATGGCACCACCGCCGCCGGCCACGGTGACGATCTGGTGACCAATATTCGTGCGCGACTTGACGCGGGAAAAAGCACCAATACAAAAATTCTTTACGGCATCAAACCGCCGCTCGCGGTTGTTTGGGCACCCTACATCGGCCAGACCTGGCGCGCACCAGCGGATACCACCGTGCCGATGGAGACACTGAAACACTATGCCGAACGCCTCACGCAGATTCCATCGGATTTCAAATTGCATATGTCGGTTGAAAAATTGTTGGAAACGCGGCGGAAAATGGGTAGAGGCGAACAGCCGCTCGACTGGGGCATGGCGGAGAATCTGGCCTATGCGTCATTGGTTGCGACCGGGCATCCGGTTCGCATGAGCGGACAGGATTGTGGCCGGGGCACGTTTGCGCATCGCCATGCAGTACTGCACGACCAGAACCGCGAAAAATGGGATTCTGGCACCTATGTGCCGCTGCAAAATATCAAACGGGAGCAGGCCAACTTCGTTGTCATCGATTCACTGCTCTCAGAGGAAGCGGTACTTGGTTTTGAATACGGATACTCCACCGCCCAACCGTTCGAGTTGGTGATCTGGGAGGGGCAGTTCGGCGATTTTGTCAACGGCGCGCAGGTGGTGATCGATCAATTTATCGCCAGCGGTGAAACCAAATGGGCGCGTTTGTGCGGATTGAGTTTGTTTTTACCGCACGGCTACGAAGGCCAGGGACCGGAGCATTCATCGGCGCGGCTTGAGCGATTCCTGCAGCTTTGCGCTGAACACAATATTCAGGTAGTCGTACCCTCCAATGCGGCGCAGCTATTTCACATGATCCGTCGCCAGTCGATCCGCAAGATGCGGAAACCATTGATCGTGATGATGCCGAAATCGTTGTTGCGCAAGAAAGAGGCAACCTCTTCGATGGAAGATTTGGCAAACGGCAAGTTTGAAGTGGTGATTGGCGAGACTGAAAAGCTCAACGCGAAGAAAGTGAAGCGCCTGGTGTTTTGCTCTGGCAAGGTTTACTACGACATCGTCGCCGAACGTGCCAAGCGCGCCATCGAGGATATCGCGGTGCTGCGTATCGAGCAGCTTTACCCTTTCCCTCACGAGGAATTCAGGGCGCAAATCGCCATGTACCCTAACGCCAAATCTGTCGTGTGGGCACAGGAAGAACCAGGCAATCAAGGTGCATGGCATCGTATCCAGCACTACCTGCAACGCGAAATGCGCCCTGATCAGACATTGAGTTACGCGCTACGACCGTCATCGGCCTCACCTGCGGTTGGTTATTTGTCGAAACACCTCGAGCAGCAAAAAGAATTGGTGAATGCTGCGCTGTCATGGGACGTTGCCATATCGACATCAGCAGCGAACCATTAGCAATCTAGAACTCATCGAATACAACAATACCGATAGCGATAGGAACAATCATGCAGATCGAAGTCAAAGTACCGGCCTTGTCAGAATCCGTCGCGGAAGCATCGCTCGTGGCCTGGCACCGAAAAGAAGGCGAAGCAGTCAAGCGCGATGAAAATCTGATCGACATCGAAACCGATAAGGTCGTGATGGAAATACCGGCGCCGGCCGATGGCGTGATTGTGAAAATTCTGAAGGCAGACGGCAGCTCGGTGGTCAGTGGTGACATCATTGCCATACTTGATACCGAAGCCAAAGGCACGGTGCCTGCACCCGCACCAGCTGCCGCAGCGCCTGTTGCTGAAAAAATTTCTGCCACAACAACAGCCGCCATGAGCCCTGCCGCTGCCAAGATCGCTGCCGAGAATAATGTGAGTGCCGCTGATGTTGTCGGCAGCGGGCGTGGCGGACGCATCACCAAGGAAGACGTGGTCAGCAAGGCGGCTGGTGGTGTAGCAGCTGCTGCGGCACCCGCTGCGGTTGCCAAACCCGCTGCACATGCCGTGCAATTGCCATTGGGTGAGCGCACCGAGCAACGCGTACCGATGTCTCGTCTGCGTGCGCGTATCGCTGAGCGTTTGCTGCAATCGCAAGCCACTGCCGCCATCCTCACCACGTTCAACGAGGTGAACATGGCGCCGATTATTGATATGCGCAACAAGTACAAAGACAAGTTTGAAAAACAGCACGGTGTGAAGCTGGGCTTCATGTCGTTTTTTGTGAAAGCCGCGGTGCACGCGCTCAAAAAATATCCGATTGTCAACGCCAGCGTTGATGGAAATGAAATCGTCTATCACGGTTACTACGATATCGGTATCGCCGTCGGCAGTGACCGCGGATTGGTGGTGCCCATTCTGCGCGATGCGGATCAAATGTCGATTGCCGATATCGAAAAGAAAATCGGCGAGTTTGGTCAAAAGGCCAAGGATGGCAAGATGACCATCGAAGATTTGACGGGTGGTACCTTCTCGATTTCCAACGGTGGTGTGTTCGGCTCGATGTTGTCTACGCCGATCATCAACCCGCCGCAATCGGCCATCCTGGGCGTGCACGCGACCAAGGAGCGTGCCGTGGTTGAGAACGGACAGATTGTGATCCGCCCGATTAACTATCTGGCCATGAGTTATGACCATCGCATTATCGATGGTCGCGAGGCGGTACTGGCACTGGTGGCGATGAAAGAGGCGCTGGAGGATCCGTCACGGTTGTTGTTGGACATTTAAGTTTCGCCGCGAATGGCAAGAAAGAAATGGAAACCGGCGCATATTCCAGGACAGATTTTCTTTTTTCTGCTTGGCGCGGTCTTGACAGGATTCCTGACGGTGTTCTTCGCCAAGTTTCTTGGCCACTACATCGGCGCGAATTTTGCCGTGCCGCTGGGTGTGGGGTTTGCAGTGGCATTGACGCTGTGGTTCTCGCAATTGGTAAAAAATCCACCATTTCTGTTGAAGGGCACCTCACCGTTGATCGCCGGCTTCTGCGCAGCGCTGGGAGTGCATGTATCCAGGGTATGGCTGAGCTGATAAGGATATAAAAAATGTCGAAACAATTTGATGTCGTCGTTATCGGCGCAGGCCCGGGCGGATACATTGCGGCGATTCGTGCGGCGCAGTTGGGATTCAATGTGGCCTGTATCGAAGGCTGGAAGAACCCGAAAGGCGAGATGGCGCTGGGTGGTACTTGTCTGAATGTTGGTTGCATTCCATCGAAGGCGCTATTGCAGTCGTCTGAAAATGTCGAACAAATCGAACACAAGTTCGCAGAGCACGGCATCACGGCCGCTGGCGTGAAGGTGGATATTGCAAAAATGCAGGCGCGCAAGGATGGCATCGTCAGCAAGATGACCAAGGGAATCGAATTTCTGTTTCGCAAGAACAAAGTCACCTGGCTTAAAGGCTTCGGGAAATTTGTTTCTCCTGGCGAGCCTTATTCGATTGAAGTCAGCAGCGGTGAGAAGGGCGGCACGAAGGAGACCGTCACTGCGAAATACGTGATCATTGCCACAGGCTCAAAAGCACGGCACATACCAGGAATCGCAGTAGATAACATCAATATTTGCGACAACGAAGGTGCGCTCGCGTTTGCCGCGGCCCCCAAGCGACTTGGTGTGATCGGTGCCGGCGTGATTGGCCTCGAACTCGGCAGCGTGTGGCGTCGACTCGGGTCCGAGGTGACGGTGTTGGAAGCGATGCCGGATTTTCTTGGCGCTTGTGATGAGTCCATTTCCAAAGAGGCCTGGAAGGTCTTCACCAAGGAGCAGGCGCTCAACATCAAGCTTGGTGTGAAGATCGAAAGGGTGACGCAAAAGAAAACCGCCATCACCGTTGATTACATCGATGACAAGGGCCTTGCCCAAAAACTGGAATGCGACAAACTGATTGTCTCTGTTGGCCGCGTCCCCAATATCGAGGGACTAGGCGCCACCAACGTTGGCCTGAAGGTGAGCGACAGGGGTTTTATTGACGTCGACGACCACTGCAAAACCAACTTGCCCAATGTGTTCGCTATCGGCGATGTGGTGCGCGGTCCGATGCTCGCGCACAAAGCCGAAGACGAGGGCGTCGCAGTCGCTGAAACCATCGCCGGGCAAAAGCCGCATATCGATTTCAATACGATCCCCTGGATTATTTACACGTCGCCAGAAATTGCCTGGGTTGGCAAGAACGAACAGCAATTGAAGGCCGATGGCGTTGCTGTAAAAACCGGCCAGTTCCCGTTCATGGCCAACGGTCGCGCGCTGGGGCAGGGCGAAGCGGGTGGCTTTGTCAAGATCATCGCTGATGCCAAGACTGATCGTATTCTCGGCGGACACATCATCCACGCTCACGCATCGGAACTGATTCAGGAGTTGGTGACGGCGATGGAATTCAAGGCGGCGTCCGAAGATATTGCCCGCATCGTGCACGGTCATCCGACATTGTCAGAAGCGGTGCGGGAAGCCGCGTTGGCGGTGGATAAACGTACGTTGAACATGTAATGCATCAGCTTATGTGGCGACGATTGCATGCGCGAGTATCTTTATGTTTGTAGTAACAAAACACAAGCACTGGTGCGGCTCACCAGCCGAAAGCCGTCCGGGGTGCGCGCCAATGGCTGAGTTTACTGTTTGCCGGGCAATAAATATTCTGGCGAACCCGCCAACCCCCCGACGTCAAGTATTTTCGATTTCGCGGCGTCCCGACTCCACGACGCTCACGCACGCCAAGTTGCCAGTAGACCACCCATATGCCGCAGAACGCAGCACTCCCTAACATCTCCGGCGAGTCCGAAAATGCCGAGGTAATCGAGGCATCCAATCCACTCGAGTGGTATTGGAAATTTTCCCAGCAATCTGATTTCGAATCGGACCCTGCGCAGTTGGCCGTGCTCTCGCATTTGGAACGCCTGCACAGCGACCTCGAACACTATCGTCAATACCGCCAGGGTCCGGTGAATCGTCTGGTGACTAATTTTGGTGGCGGCAAGCGTCCGCCGCGCGGGCTCTATATCTGGGGTGGCGTGGGCCGCGGCAAATCGCTGATGATGGATGCCTTTTATGGCGTCGCCACATTGAAACGCAAACGGCGCATTCATTTTCACGAATTCATGCGCGAAATTCATGCCGAGATGCGTGCGCACGCCGGCACCGAAGATCCGCTCGAACCGATCTCTGACAAAATCGCCAAACAACTACGGCTGCTGTGTTTTGATGAGTTTCACATCAGCGATATTGCCGATGCAATGATCCTGGCGCGGCTGCTGGAAATGCTCATTTCCAAAGGCGTTGTGCTGGTCATGACGTCGAATTACAAGCCCGATGATCTCTACCCGAATGGTTTGCAACGCGCACGATTTTTGCCTGCCATCGCATTGCTCAACGCGGAGCTCGAGGTACTGGAAATCGGTGGACAACGCGATCATCGACGGCGCATCCTTGAATCGATCCCGGTCTATCACACACCCCTGACAGCGGGGGCAGAGCAGGCAATGGCCCGCGCATTCGAGGCGATGTCCAAAGCGTCATATGCGTCTGCGGGCACGATTACGATTGGATCGCGTGAAGTCGCGTTTTTGCGGCGCGCCAAGGGCGTAATCTGGTTTGACTTCGCTGAACTTTGCGTGAAACCAAGATCGCAGGTTGACTATCTTGAAATCGCCAGCCGCTATCACACGGTGTTGATATCCGGTATTTCGCAACTGCACGCAAGAGATCGTGCCGATGTCGTTCGCCGCTTCACCTGGTTGGTCGATGTGCTCTACGACCAGCGCGTAAAGCTCATCATCTCTGCTGAAGTCGGGCCTGAAATGTTGGTGGTAGATGAGCGGGTGCAGAACTCGTCGGCGGCGAGTATTAAAGGGGCTGGAGGGAACGATGCGACGCTTATGGTGTCAGTGGAATTTGCGCGCACCGCTTCGCGTCTGCGCGAAATGCAATCCAAGGACTACTTCTCGCGCAAGCACGCATCCGCTGAGAACCCGCAACTCTTGCAAGGAAAATGACATGGCGCACCTTACATCCATTGCTGTGGCGTTCGCGGTAGCGATCGCATCGTTACTATTCTCAACGGCCGCGCGCGCGAACAATTACCAGGACCTGTGGTGGAACCCCAATGAATCCGGCTGGGGCATCAACATATCGCAGCAGGGAAACAACATGTTTGCGACCTGGTTTATTTATGGCGCAAATAGCCAGCCGACATGGATTTTCCTGTCGAATGCGAACCGTTCCGGCGCGCTGGGAAATACCTTTACAGACAAGATATATCAAGCAACCAGCGGATCACCGTTTTCTGCCGTCCCGTTTGTTCCC
>JBKJMK010000287.1:0-2577 GCA_046596005.1 Usitatibacteraceae bacterium
GGGCCGTGCCTGCCGCGGCCAGGTTATGATCCGCATCAGGCACGGCACTCATCGGCTTCGTGCGGCCGCTCAACTCAATCGTTAGGCCCCGCAGGCGAGAAGTTATGCGCGTCGTAAATGCCGCAGTATTTGGAATCTTGGCAACGCTGCTCCTCTTCGGGCTCGCTACGGTCGCGGCGCAATACAATCATCTTTCAATTGCCCACGGGCTTTTTTGGCAGAATGCGCTTCTTCAGTCACTCGCTCCATTGGGCAATATTGGTACAGCGGAGCATCCGGTCTACGAGGGTACGCCTCTCAACTTCCTCGCGTTCGGTCTCAGTTTTCCGCTCGGCTTTGCGGCCTACGGATTTATCGCTTTTCGCTGGCTCAGGGGCCGTCGTAGCGAGGCCTAACCGTTCGTTCAAGCGGTCCGTCTCGTCGCTGGGGGCCGTGCCTGTCGCGGCTAGGTTATAGTCCGCGTCAGGCACGGCGTCAGGCAGTCTGGCGCGGCCGCTCAACTCAATCGTTAGACGCCAAGGGGGCTCTCATGACGTCGGAAGAACGGCGGGGTCGCTTGTACCTCGGAGCATTCATGGCCGCGGTCCTGGTGTTGGACCTTGCAGTAAAGGCCTTGCTAGCGCTGCAGGGAACGCTTCGGCTGTCTCAAATCGGTGGCACGGCAGTCACGATTGCGGCGCTTTGGTTTCTATGGAAAGGCAGCAAGTTTGCTTTCTGGTTCCTTGTTGCTTGTCTGACGCTGGCAGCGGCTGCATTCGCGCTTGCTTTCTACGGAGTATCCAACCTCATCGCGGCAGTAGGCGTAGGGTTCATCGCCGCGCTCGGACTTGCACTCGCCGCTCCGGCGACCCAGAGTTTTCTTAGGCATCAGCGCGGGCGTGTCGTCTAACCATTCGTTCAAGCGGCGCGGTGGTATTCTCGGCGAAAGTCGGCTGCCATCGTGGCGCCGCTTAACTCAATAGTTAGACCCCACTTCAGACCTCTTGCGTACCGGCATTATTGTAGGTACAATAATCCGTGCGAATTAGCTATGACCCCGCAAAGCGCCAGAAAACGCTAGACGAGCGCGGCTTAGATTTGAGGACGCCACGATCGTCTTCGCCGGCGCTACGCTTGAGGTTGAGGACACGCGTCGGGACTACGGCGAAACTCGCATTATCTGCTTCGGTTACCTTTTTGAGTGGCTGGTCGTAATCGGGTACACGCAGCGCGAATCGTTGCGCCACATATTCAGCATGAGAAAAGCCAATGAGCGCGAAAAAGCTCGCATCGCCCAATTCTTCGAAGAGTGATCTCAGGCGCGTCGATGCGCACCAGATCAAACCCTCGGAGTATCGGGAGCTGCCTCGTCTGACCGACGCTATGCTCAAGCGCGGCGTAGTCAAGCGAGCTGGCCGCCCCGTCGCGGCCAATCCACGGCTGCAAGTCACGATTCGACTTCCGGAGTCGGTCCTGTCCACCTGGAGAGCCACTGGTCCTGGCTGGCAGACTCGCATGGCTGAAGTACTTAGCAAGCGCGCGCCGCGGTAGGGTCTAACCGTTCGTTCAAGCGGCGCGGTGGTATTCTCGGCGAAAGTCGGCTGCCATCGCGGCGCCGCTCAACTCAATCGTTAGACGCCAAATGAATCGTGTCGCTGTTTCATGCGCAGGCATTTCCGATGCAGCTGGTCGCGCAGCGGTTGCCGACATTCTGGAGGAATTCGCGCAGCGGCCTTGGAACAGCAACGTTTCCTGCCAATGGGACGGCTCAAGACTTCTTCTTCAGGCAGACAGCGAAGATGACTCAGGGCAGGCTCTACTGGATGAGTTTTCTGACGCGGTTTGCGCTTGTGTTCCGATCGAGGACACGACGATCCATTTCGCAGTCGACGCAATTACGCCGGTCGCGTATGGCGTCTAACCATTCGTTCAAGCGGACCGCCAATCGCTCCGGGCCGTGCCTGTCGCGGCTAGGTTTTAGTCCGCGTCAGGCACGGGTCAAAGAGTCTGGCGCGGCCGCTCGACTCAATCGTTAGGCGCCAACAAGCATGGTCCGGTTTCTCAACGAATTCCCAGGCCTGATTTGGATTGCATTCGGAGTCATCTTGCTTGTCTATGTGACTTGGCAAGCGCTAAAACGGGACAAGGCTGGTAAGTCCGGCTCGCCGGCAAGAGTCGGAAAATGGCTTCGCGAGTTGGTGGACATTCTCTTCGGCTTCTAGCAAAGCCAGCGCACGTTCCGAGTACCGACTCCGAATCTAACGTCGGCCCTGGTGCGGCCACCCGCAGCCAGGAAAAATCTGTTGTGCCGGCGTAGCCGAGGTCCTTCCCTCGAGTTTGTGACGAGCGGACGCCACGCGGGCTGCGGGTTCAACTACTTGGCTTCGCCCAATCAAGGCTGACAGACTTGACGCCTAACTGTTCGTTCAAGCGGACCGTATCGAGGCTGCGGGCCGTGCCTGTCGCGGCTAGGTTATAGTCCGCGTCAGGCACGGCGTCAGGCAGTCTGGCGCGGCCGCTCAACTCAGTTGTTAGACCTATGGCATCGACCGAAGCAAATGAGCTATTTGCAGCTGCGACCGAGTTTGCCGAGCTTAT
>JBKJMK010000307.1:0-12752 GCA_046596005.1 Usitatibacteraceae bacterium
TTAGCCTTATCATTCTCGATGCTTCTCGTGCGCTAGATATAGGGTCACCTCACAGGAATAAGCGTTGGCCAGCCATCAGTGCGCGCGCCTTGGCGGCAAAAAATCACGCATAATTTATCAACACGCACAATCATGGAGACCCAAATTTCACGCTACAACATCTTCACCGGATCGATGCTCGTCGTATTCACACTGTTTGTCAGCTCTGTCCAGGCGCAAAAAAATTTCGATAAGGTCGAAATCAAGACAGAAAAGCTTTCGCCGACGACTTACGTGCTGTTCGGTGCAGGTGGCAATATCGGTGTGTCCGTCGGCGAAGACGGCCTGTTTATTATCGACGACCAATACGCGCCGGTCAGCCCGAAGATATTCGTGATGCACACCCTGCTCATCACTGATTCGACACGATGACAGAGTCGCCACCGCCTGATGCCGGTACAGCCACCCTTGCGCCGGACCACCGGTGGTCCGCGCGCTCCCGCCGCGCGCTGTGGCTGTGCGGCGGCTGGCTGGCGATGTTGCTTGGCATCATCGGCATTTTTTTGCCACTGTTGCCGACCACGCCGTTTGTGCTGTTCGCGGCGTTCTGTTTCTCGCGGGGGAGTGAACGCTGGGAACAATGGCTGGTTCAGCATCCGCGCTTTGGTCCGATGGTGCAAAACTGGCGTGCGCGTCGGGCGGTGCCATTGCGCGCCAAACAACTCGCCACGGTAATGATGACGTTGAGTTCCGCGTGGTCATGGTGGGTGATGCCGCCAGCAATTGGCTGGATACCGGCCGCCTGCTGCGCCGTGGTGGCGACATGGTTGTGGAGTTTGCCGAATGGCTAGCCGCTGCATCCTGATCAAAAACCCCCCTTCACCCAGCGACGCCACACCAATAAAATCCACATTCAAGGGCAACAAATCCACGCTCCCCAGCAAGCCATGTCTGGTGTGCGGCAAGCCGATGACATGGCGCAAGGCATGGGCCAAAAACTGGCAGGAAGTGAAGTACTGCAGCGACAAGTGTCGACGCAATAAAATTTAGGAAAACGCATGAAGGCATGCCGTCACCTTGTATTCGTATTGGGCGATCAGCTCGATGACCAGTCATCGGTCTTTACTGATTTCGATGCTTCTCAAGATATTGTGCTGATGGCTGAAGTGCGCGAGGAATCAACGCATGTGTGGTCAACGAAGCCGCGAACCGCATTTTTTTTTGCGGCGATGCGCCACTTTGCGGCAGCGCTTCGCGAGAAGAAGTTCACGGTCGACTACCTGAGAATCGGCACCCACGATTCCACCAGCCTCGCCGCCGCACTGGCGGAGGCGATCAAGCGGCATCAACCGCAAAAAATCCTGGTGGTAGAGCCCGGTGATTGGCGGGTCGAACAGGCGCTGCGCACATTTGCAACTACATCGAAGGTGAACCTGGCACTGCGTGCAGACACGCATTTTATGTGTTCGCGACGCGAATTTTCTGAATGGGCACGCGGATACAAGCAGCTTCGCCTCGAATACTTCTATCGGATGATGCGCAAGCGCTATAACGTCATGATGGAGGGCAATACGCCCCTGCAAGGACGCTGGAATTTCGATTCGGAGAATCGCGGTGCCTTTCCCAAGGGTGGTCCCGTCAATCTGCCTGCCAGGTTCAAAGTGGTACCCGATGCCATCACGCGAGAGGCGATTGCCGATGTCAACAAACATTTTGCCGATCACCCTGGCACACTCGATGAATTCGCCTGGCCCGTCACACGCAGTGCCGCGTTGCACGCACTAAAAACATTTGCAGACGAACGACTTAAATACTTCGGTGAATTTCAGGATGCGATGTGGACGAACGAACCGTTCCTCTACCACGCGCATATTTCGGCGGCACTGAATGTGAAGTTACTGAACCCGCGCGAAGTGATCAACGCGGCGCTGAGCGCATTGAACGAAGGCCGCGCGCCGATTGAAGCGGTGGAAGGGTTTGTGCGACAGGTGATCGGCTGGCGAGAATTTATGTGTGGACTCTACTGGCTCGATATGCCGGGTATGCGTGAAGCCAACCATTTTCAGCATGATCGCAAATTGCCCGCGTGGTATTGGACCGGTGAGACGCACATGCACTGCATGCAGCAAACGATTGCACAAACGCTGAAACACGGTTATGCGCACCACATTCAGCGCCTGATGATAACGGGCATTTTTGGTCTGCTTGCCGAAACGGCGCCCCGGCAATTGGAAGACTGGTATCTCGCCGTCTACGTCGACGCAATCGAGTGGGTCGAGTTGCCCAATGTTGCGGGCATGGCGCTGTATGCCAATAACGGTCGCTTCACTTCGAAGCCGTACATCGCAAGCGGACAGTACATTAAACGCATGTCGAACTATTGCAGCGGTTGCCGTTACAAACCGGACGTCAAAACCGGCGCCAATGCCTGCCCGTTCACCACGCTTTACTGGAACTTCCTCGACAAACACGAAAAGATGCTGACCGGCAATCCACGCACGGCGCTGATGGTAAAAAATATCACACGCTTGTCCATTGAAGAACGTGCGGCAATTCGCGCACAAGCCGCAGTGACATTGAAAAACCTTGATAACGTTTGATCAGAAAATAATTTGCCCCGGAGCGATTCATGAATAAGTTGCTTGTTTTGATCGATAGCCGCGCAGCACAATTGGCAGTCGTGCTGGCGTTGGTGAGCGGATGCGTTTCCCGGTCTCCTCTCGTTGAAGCGCCACCTCTGTCACGCCAGTCCGCGTTGCGTCCGATGGCGATGCAACCGGCGAAGCAAGCCGTGACCACTGCGCATCCCCTTGCGACGCGTGCGGCGATGAAAATGCTTGACCTGGGCGGCAGTCCGATTGATGCAGCGATTGCGGCGCAAATGGTACTGGGACTGGTAGAGCCGCAATCGTCCGGTATTGGCGGCGGTACACTCGTCATGCATTGGGATGCTGCGACCAAAAAACTGTCGAGCTATGACGGACTCGCGGCGGCACCGGCAAAAGTAACGGCGGCGCTCACGATTGATGTCGATGGCAGTGGTCTAAAAAGTGAAGACGTGCAGCGAGGGGGACGCTCGGTTGGTGTTCCTGGAACGCTTTCGCTGTTGAAGCAGGTGCACGAACGCTACGGCAAGCTGGCATGGGCCACACTGTTTGCGCCGGCCATCGACTTGGCCGTCAGCGGTTTTCCGATGCCGACCTATATGCACACCATTCTTTCAACACCGACGGCGGCGGCCGATCATCCCGACATGCTCGCGCTGTATTTCGGCGCTGACGGCCGTGTGCGGCCAATCGGCAGTACCGTCATCAATCCCGCCTATGCAGTAACGATGAAGCGCATCGCCGTGCGCGGACCGGCGGGATTGTGGGAAGAGGGA
Source organism: Usitatibacteraceae bacterium (assembly GCA_046596005.1). Lineage (GTDB taxonomy): Bacteria > Pseudomonadota > Gammaproteobacteria > Burkholderiales > Usitatibacteraceae > UKL13-2. The sequence goes on from JBKJMK010000307.1 coordinate 3,362, forward strand.
AGAGGTGCGGCGCTGATTGCGGCAGCGCAGCGTGGCGTTCGACCATCGCTCATGACCGAAGCCGATCTTGCTGCGAATCGTGCCGAACCGCGTGAACCGGTGTGCGCGCCGTTCCTGCTGTATTCAGTTTGCGTGATGGGGCCGTCGTCATATGGGGGCGTGGTCGTTCTGCAAATATTACAGATGCTGGAAGCACGTCCGGTGCCCGCCAGTGGCGCATTGCGTTTCAATTTTGACGATCCGGAGTTTGTCCATTACTACGCTGAGGCAGGACGGCTGGCGCAGGCGGATCGTCTCAATTACGTCGGTGACCCGGGTTTTGTGCGCGTGCCGACGACGGCCTTGGTGGCGGGCGACTACGTACGGGCGCGGGCGCGGCTCATCAATCCTGCGCAGATGACCAAAGCAGTGAACGCCGGCGTCGTGGAAGTGAATGTGCCTGTCGCCATGCCAATGGCAGCGCCGATATCGGATACCGCCGATGCCACCAGTCAGGTCGCCATCGTCGATGCGGTGGGCAATGCGCTCAGCATGACCACCACCACAAATCTTAATTTCGGTTCGCGTTTGATGGTCGATGGTTTTGTGTTGAACAATGCGCTGACGAATTTCTCCGCCGCGCCGCGCGTCGGCCAGGCGGCACCAAATCGCATGCAGGCAGGTAAGCGTCCGGTGACGTCGATGGCACCCACCATCGTATTTGACGTGTCAGGCAATCCGGTCATCGTCGGCGGCTCGGCTGGCGGCGGGCAGATCGTCGATTACATCAGCGCAAGTCTGGTGGAGATGCTCGCCAACAATCGCACCCCGGCTGAGGCCCTGGCGCGCGGACATGTTTCCACTGCGATACGCGGCAAGCTGCAACTGGAGAAGGGCACCAGCGCGGCGTCACAGGCAGCAGTACTTGCGGCGAAAGGTCACGACGTTGACGTGGTGCCGATGATCAGTGGCTTGGGATTTTTGAAGCGCAGCGGTGAGGGCTGGCTGGGCGCTGCCGATCCGCGGCGCGATGGCGTGGCGGAAGGTCGCTAATGCAGTGATGCATATCTATAATTAACGAATCCCACGTTCAGTAAATCGAAACGAGTCACACCATCAAAATGGGCAATGTCTTCCATCGCAATCCCAGGCATGACTATCCGCTTGCCGTTGCAGGCGAAGGCTGTTACGTCATCGACGCTAACGGAAAACGCTATCTCGATGCGTCGGGCGGTGCTGCGGTTTCGTGCCTCGGCCACAGCGATGCCGGTGTGGCGGCTGCCATCAAGGCGCAGGTAGACCGGATCGCCTTCGCACACACTTCTTTTTTTACCAATGCGCCGATGGAGGCGCTGGCCAGCGCTGATTGCCCGTGCGCCGCCGGGCATTGCGCGCGCCTACTTCTGCACCAGCGGGTCTGAGGCGATCGAATCGGCGTTGAAACTGGCGCGCCAGTATTTTATCGAGATCGGCCAGCCGCAGCGACAGCACATCATCGCTCGCCGCCAAAGTTATCACGGCAATACGCTGGGTGCTCTCGCCACCGGCGGCAATCTGTGGCGGCGCAAACAATTCGCGCCGCTGCTGGTCGAGGTTTCTCATGTGTCGCCGTGCTACACCTACCGCGATCAACGCGAAACTGAGAGCGAGGAGCAGTACGGGCAACGCCTTGTGCATGAACTGGAGGTTGAGATACGACGGCTGGGCGCAGACAAGGTGATCGCGTTCGTTGCCGAAACAGTCGGCGGTGCCACGCTTGGCTGCGTGACGCCGGTACCCGGATACTTCAAAGCAATTCGTCAAGCATGCGACAAATTCGGTGTGCTGCTGATTCTCGATGAAGTGATGTGCGGCATGGGACGCTGCGGTACGTTATTTGCCTGTGAGCCCGAAGGCGTCTCGCCGGACCTGATTTGCATCGGCAAAGGATTGGGCGCTGGTTACCAGCCGATCGGCGCACTGCTCGCCAGTGAACGGATTTACGATGCCGTGATTAACGGTTCGGGATTTTTTCAGCACGGCCACACTTACACCGGCCACGCCACCGCCTGTGCCGCCGCACTCGCGGTACAGTGCAGCATTCACGAACGCGGCCTGCTTGATGACGTGCGCAAGCGCGGACAGGCGCTCCGTGAGCGTCTGCAACAACGCTTTGCCGATCATCCGCATGTCGGCGACATTCGTGGCCGCGGCCTGTTTTATGCACTTGAGCTGGTCGCAGACCGGGCAACCAAGGCACCGTTCGATCCAACGCAGCGCCTCCACGCACGCCTCAAGCAGCAGGCGATGGACAACGGCCTCATGTGCTATCCGATGGGTGGGACGCTCGACGGCGTCACCGGAGACCATGTCATGCTGGCCCCACCCTACATCGTGAGCGAATCCGAGCTCGATGAAATTGTCGACAAACTCGCCCTGTCGCTCGACCAGGTACTCGCGTAGAGGTTCTCCGGCTTTAGTACTTTAGTGCCGCACCCGTGCTAACCTAGTCGCTGCAGCATAAAAAATAATCAATATCTGGAGGCTCCATGCAATCGAAACCGCGTATTCAACTCAGATTCAAAGCAATGATCATCGCCGCACTCGTGGCGGGAGGAATGGTTGGCATCAGCACACCGGCCCTGGCACAGCAATCAAAATTCATCACCGTCGGCACCGGTGGCATTGTCGGCGTCTACTATCCACTGGGTGGCGCAATCTGCCGCTTCGTCAATGCGAACCGCAAGGATCACGGGCTGCGCTGCACGGTCGAATCCACCGGCGGCTCGGTGTTTAATATCAACGCCGTCATGTCGGGCGACATGGATATCGGCTTCGCACAGAGCGACACACAGTACTACGCGATGACGGGTGTAAACGCCTTCAAGGACAAGCCGCAGCCAAAATTGCGCGCACTATTCTCGGTCTATCCGGAATTGCTCACGCTGGTTGCCCGCCAGGATGCCAATATCAAGACCTTCGCCGATATCAAGGGCAAGCGCATCAACATTGGGGATCCGGGTTCGGGCACGCGCGGCACCACCGAATTGGTGATGGGCGCAATGGGTATCAAGAAGGAGGATCTCAAGTTTGCAGGTGAACTGAAATTCGTTGAGATGGCACCGGCCCTGTGCGACAACAAGATCGATGCGTTCACCTTCGTCGCCGGCCATCCGAATGCGATCTTCCAGGAGGCTGCGACATCCTGCTCGTCCAACATCGCTTCGGTCGTCGGGCCTGGCGTGGACAAATTGGTGAAGGACAACCCTTTCTACGCGAAAGCCAGCGTGCCCGGCAAAATGTACAAGGGCACCGACACCGCGCAGCTGACCTTCGGCGTGCTCGCCACCATCGTCGCGAGTGCAGATATGCCGGAGCAGACTGCCTACATCATCACCAAAGCCGTGTTTGATAACCTCGATGATTTCAAGAAGCTGCATCCGGCCGTGGCCAATATCACCAGGGAGCAGATGCTGGAAGGTAACACCGTACCATTCCATCCCGGTGCCCTGAAATATTTCAAAGAAAAAGGTTTGATGAAATAAGCGCCTTGCCGACGGCAAGCGCGATGCAAGGGGCGCCACGGCGCCCCTTGCTGCATTTTGCATAGCGCATTGGTCGAATAGTCTCCGCCCGACGAGCGCGGGGGCATCAGCCAGCATTGGGGAGAGCATGACCGATAACAACATCGCGCCAACAACGGCGTCAGGCAATCAGCCACAGGACGGCCAGGCGCTGATTGAGAAAGTCCTCGCTGCAGAATCCGGCGCGCGCCAACCGGGAGGCTGGACAAAGCTCTTGATCGTCAACCTGGCGGTACTGTGGTCGATATTCCAGTTATGGATTTCATCGCCGCTGCCGTTCTGGGTTTCGCAGGCGATACCGGCGCTGCAGAAGTACGTGATGATCAATGACACCATGGCGCGCTCGATCCACCTCAGCTTTGCCATTTTCATGGTGTACCTCGCCTATCCTATGTGGAAAAAAAGTCCGCGCGACTATGTGCCCTTGTTTGATTGGATACTGGCGCTGGTAGCGGCTTTCTGCGCGAGCTATGTTTATCTGTTTCACGATCAGTTATCGACCCGCCCCGGCAGCCCGACCATGCTCGATATCTGGGTTTCCTGCGTGGGCGTGATTACGCTGCTCGAAGCAACCCGCCGTTGTCTCGGCAAGCCAATGATGATCATGGGCATCGTGTTTATCATCTACATGTTTGCGGGCCAATACATGCCGGACATGATCGCGCACAAGGGCGCCTCACTGTCGCGCGCGGCCTCCCACCAGTGGCTGACCACCGAAGGCGTTTTTGGCGTGGCGCTGGGTGTGTCGACCAGTTTCGTTTTTCTGTACGTACTCTTTGGGGCGATGCTCGACAAGGCCGGTGCCGGCAACTACCTCACCCGCGTTGCATTCGCGCTCATGGGCCACATGCGTGGCGGACCGGCCAAGGCGGCGGTGTTGTCTTCAGGGCTTAATGGCTTGATTTCCGGCTCCTCGGTGGCAAATGTGCTCACCGGCGGCAACGTCACCATCATGCTGATGAAGCGCGTCGGTTATTCACCGGTGAAAGCCGGTGCCATCGAAGTAGCCGCTTCCAGCAACGGCCAGATCATGCCGCCGGTGATGGGGGCTGCGGCGTTCCTGATGGTGGAATACGTCAACATTCCCTATAGCGAAATTATCAAGCACGCGTTCCTGCCGGCGATCCTCGCTTACCTGTCGCTGCTCTACATTGTGCATCTCGAGGCGCTCAAGATCGGCATGGTCGGATTGCCACGACGTCTGTCGCCGCTGAAGGGCAGGCTGCTTGGCTGGACTGGTGCTGTCGCTGGCACGCTGATCGTCGTGCAGATATCACTGCTTCTCAGCGAATGGATTCCGCAGCTGTTTGGCGAAGCATCCAGTGCCGTGGTGGGCGTCCTGGTGACCCTCATTTACGTCGGCCTGGTGTGGTATTCGGCGCGCTGGCCGGACACCGCCACGGCCGAGCTGGACGCGGAATCAATGAAGGAACTGCCGGAGACCATGCCCACGCTGCTGGCCGGGTTGTTTTACATCCTCCCGCTATTCATCCTGGTGTGGTGCCTGATGGTGCTGGAACAATCGCCGGGCCTGGCCGCGTTCTACGCCTGCACTTTCATGGCCATGATGTTGGTGACGCAGCGACCATTGATCGCATGGGCTCGCAAACGCTCGTTGGAAGGGGCGGTCAAGCGGGGCTTTCTCGATCTCTACCAGAGTCTGGAACTGGGTGGCCGCAACATGATCGGCATTGCGATTGCAACCGCGGTGGCCGGCATCATCGTTGGCACCGTCAGCCTCACTGGCATTGGTCAGGTCCTCGCTGGTGTGGTTGAGCAGCTATCGTTCGGCTCGCTGATGGGTGTGCTTGTGCTGACGGCGGTGTTTTCACTGATCCTTGGCATGGGCCTGCCGACGACGGCGAACTACATCGTCGTTGCCACGCTGCTGGCACCAGTCATCGTCTCGCTTGCGGCATCGCATGGACTGGAAGTGCCGTTGATTGCAGTCCACCTGTTCGTTTTTTATTTTGGCATCATGGCCGATGCGACGCCGCCGGTAGCGCTCGCCGCGTATGCGGCGGCGGGGCTTTCCGGCGCTGATCCCCTGGAGACTGGTGTGCAGGGATTCATCTACGAAATCCGCACCGCCATCCTGCCGTTCATGTTTGTCTTCAACACCGAATTGCTGATGATCGGTATCGACTCGTGGTGGCACTTCGGTTGGGTGGTGTTCACCGCTCTGGCAGCATGCTTCGTGTTCGCCGCGGCGACGCAGGGGTTTTTCATTGCACGCAGCCGCAAATGGGAGACCGCAGCATTGTTGCTCATCACTTTCTCGCTGTTCCGGCCAGACATCTATCGCGACTGGTTCTACGCACCATACAGCGTGGTGCCGGTGGAAAAAATGCAGACCGTGATCAACCAGTTAAAGGTGGACCAGAATATGCGCCTGCGCATCGAAGTCGAAGAGAAAGCCAGCAGCGGCAAGGTCGATATCGAACAACGCACATTCATTCTGCCGGTGACCAGCGGCCCTGAAGCGGGACGCCTCACGCGCGTCGGCCTTGAGCTTGATACCGTGCCCAGAGATGGCAAACTCGATATCGTCGATATCGGCGTCGACAGCAAAGCCGAGCGCGCTCGACTCAATGTCGGCAATAAAAATCGCCTCATGGGTATCGAAGTGCGCAATCCGCAGCCGGGCAAGGAATGGTTTGCGCTACCGGCGTTTTTACTGCTGGCGCTGGTAGTATTTGTACAGCGGCGGCGGATAAAACAGAAGATGTAAAGCGAAGAGCAGTGCCAGCATTGGCGCGGCTTCCCGGCGAGTTTATGCCTGCGCGCCGCGCCGGTGTTTGAGGTAGTCCTTTTGTAGCAAAGCCCATCCTTTCGACTTGTTTAAGGTTTTTTGTTTGCGGCGCGAACCTCCGCTCAATTGCACAATCTCAACTTTCGTCTTTCAACATCAGGAGCATTCGCATGGCAAAACTCAACGTCAACGGCAAGCTGCAGGATTATCAGGCGGACGCAGATACACCGCTGCTTTGGGTGCTGCGCGAACAACTTGGCCTCACCGGCACAAAATACGGTTGCGGGATTGCGATGTGTGGTGCCTGCACGGTACATATTGATGGGGTAGCGACACGTAGTTGCACGATGCCTGCCGCGAGCGTGAAAGCGACGCAGAAAATCACCACCATCGAAGGACTGTCCAAAGATGGTTCGCACCCGGTACAAAAAGCCTGGGTCGCATTGGATGTGCCGCAGTGTGGCTTCTGCCAATCCGGCATGATCATGGCGGCGACGGCGTTGCTGAAAGCTGCACCGAATCCGACTGATGCCCAAATAGATGCGGCGATGACCAATATTTGCCGATGCGGCACTTACAACCGGGTGCGTGCGGCGATCAAATCGGCGGCCACCGGCAACACCATCAAAAAAGCCGATGCGACAAGCATCATTCACGTGGAAAGGAGCGCAACATGAATACGCTCGCACTTTCCCGGCGGCGTTTTTTGCAAGGTTCTGCCGCGACTGCGGGCACGCTGGTGATTGGCTTTCATGTTCCGTTTATTGGCAGCGCCGGTGCACAAACGGTCGCTGCCATCGCGCCGGAAATTAACGCATGGGTGGTGGTGAAACCCGACGATACGGTGTTAATCCGAATCGCGCGTTCAGAGATGGGGCAGGGCACCCTGACAGGCCTTGCGCAATTGGTCGCCGAAGAGCTGGAATGCGATTGGGCCAGGGTCACGACGGAGTATCCGACGCCCGGCCAAAGTGTCGCGCGCAAACGCCCCTGGGGCAGCTTTGGCACCGGCGGCAGCCAGGGCATTCGCGGCTCCGAAAAATACGTGCGCATTGGCGGCGCGACCGCACGCATGATGCTGGTGCAGGCTGCCGCAGATGAATGGAAAGTGCCGGTGGCCGAATGCAGCGCTGGTGACAGCATCATCACCCACGGCCCCAGCAAACGCAGGGTCAGTTTTGGCAAAGTCGCCAGCGCGGCGGCGAAGATCACGCCGCCAACGGATGTGAAACTGAAGGATCCGAAAGACTGGAAGCTGGCCGGCAAACGCATCGCGCGTCTGGACACTGTTGACAAGACCACCGGCAAACAAATTTACGGCATGGATTTGACGTTGCCCGGTATGCTCAACGCCGCAATCCGGGAGTGTCCGGTGTTTGGCGGCAAAGTAAAAAACGTCGATGACACGGCGGTGTTGAAACGACCCGGCGTGAGAAAAGTAGTGCGTGTCGGTGATACGGCAGTCGCCGTCGTCGCCGACACCTGGTGGCGCGCCAAGACCGCACTCGACGCGCTGAACATCGAGTGGGACGAAGGCCCGAACGCGAAGGCGTCGAGCGCGGTCTTTGCGGCGACGCTGAAGGCCGGCCTGAGTGCCAGCGACGCAGTGATTGGCAACAAGGTAGGCGATGCACCGGCTGCCATTCTTGCCGCGCAGCGCAAGATCGAGGCGGTGTATTCGTATCCGCATCAGAACCACGCCTGCATGGAAACAATGAATGCCACCGCGCGCTGGACGCCAGAACGTTGCGAGGTCTGGGCACCCACGCAAAATGGCGAAGCGGCGCTGGCGGCAACGTCGGAAGCGGCCGGTTTGCCGCTGGCCAATTGCGAAATGTATAAAATTCACCTGGGTGGGGGCTTCGGCAGGCGCGGTGCGACCGATTACATCCGTCAGGCGGTGTTGATTGCCAAACAAATGCCCGGTACGCCGATCAAGATGGTTTGGTCGCGCGAGGAAGATATGGCGCAGGGCCGCTTTCATCCGGTGACCCAATGCAAGCTGACGGCAGGGCTTGATGCCGATGGCAATATCAGCGCCCTGCACATGCGCATCAGCGGGCAATCGATTCTTGCCGGGTTGGGTTCACAGAATCTCAAAGACGGCAAAGACCCGGTCGTGTTCCAGGGCTTGAATGCGCCAGGGCCGGAATCATCCCTGCCTTACACGTTCCCGAATTTTCTGGTCGACCACGCGATGCGCAATCCGCACGTGCCGCCGGGATTCTGGCGCGGCGTAAACCTGAATCAGAATACGATTTATCTGGAATGTTTTATTGACGAACTCGCACACGCCACCAGGCAGGACCCGCTGGCGCTGCGTCGCAAACTATTGACGAGTAATCCAAAGGCGCTTGCCGTGCTGAACACCGCCGCCGAAAAAGCCGGCTGGGATAAACCCGCACCCAAAGGCGTGTTCCGTGGCTTGGCGCAGACGCATGGCTTCGCGAGCTTTGTCGCTGCGTGTGCGGAAGTGTCGGTAAGCGATGATGGCGTAGTGAAGATTCATCGCATCGTCGCGGCCACCGATCCTGGCTACGCCGTAAACCCGCAGCAGATCGAAGCACAGGTGGAAGGCTCGTTTGTCTACGGCTTGTCAGCCGCTCTCTATGGCGAATGCACGGTAAAGGATGGCCGCATTGAACAGAGCAACTTCCACAACTACCAGACGCTGCTATTGGCCGAAATGCCCAAGGTTGAAACGCATATCGTTGCCTCCGGCGGATTCTGGGGTGGTGTTGGCGAGCCGACCATCGCCGTTGCGGCACCAGCCGTGTTGAATGCAATTTTTGCCGCCACCGGAAAACGCATTCGCGATTTACCGTTGAAGAACCACAATTTGAAGCGGACTTGATCTTGCGTCGCGATGCAGTGTGCGGGAGACAGTTTAAAAAGCGGTTCGGCGGAAATTAATTCGCCAAACACAAGCACTGGCGCGGCTTTCCAAGGCATTTCGCGAATTCCACACCAAATCCCGACAACTTATAGGGCGTTGCGGAAGGGGGTAAGGTAACGAACGGCGGTACCCTTTTGTTTCTTAAGACGAAAGGAAACTGCCATGAAACGTTCGGACCTTACCCTAGACGAAAGATACCTC
>JBKJMK010000432.1:0-2845 GCA_046596005.1 Usitatibacteraceae bacterium
GGAAAACTGAAGCGCTTGCAGATGTGCGCCGATTGTCGCGTTGTGGACATGATGTCGAACAAGGAGGAGTACTCGATCCTCACGGGCAACTCACGCGGGCAGCAATGATGAGTGTCATGGAAGCGATCCGATTTGAGCATCCGCGATCAATTATCGAGGAGGATCAGGCGCGGGCAGATTTTTACGCGCTGTTGGCGAATCTGTTCTATCGCGCCCCCGATGAACGGCTCCTGCAGGCGATCCTGATTGCGCCCGAACCAACTGCTGCGGCGAGTGATCAAGCTTTGGTCGAAGCGTGGGCGGCGCTGGCGGCTGCGTCAGGCGTGGTAACGCCGGACGCATTGAGTGAAGAGTTCGAGATACTCTTTATTGGGGTGGGGCGTGCCTCGGTGATGCTCTACGGTTCTTACTATCTGGCCGGATTTTTAAATGAAAAGCCGCTCGCAGAATTGCGAACCGACCTTGCCCGTATGGGATTTTCGCGGGATGGTGCCGTGCCTGAAACCGAAGACCATATCGCGGCAATGTGTGACGTGATGCGGGCGATGATTTTGGGCGATGTTGCCAATGCGTCCGCGCCGCTTGACGAACAAAAGCAGTTTTTTTTAAAGCATATGCAGCCGTGGGTAATTGCATGCTGCGATGCAGCAATAAATAACGAGAATTCGAATTACTATAAGCGCGTGGCCGCGTTCGCTAAAGCGTTTTTCATGATCGAAATTCAAGCGTTTGAAATGCAATAGTTTTGTTCCAATTTTTAATTAGCCGTCGTCAATGATTCGCCTCTCCACTTACGCCGAGGAGTACCGCAATGAAACCTGAACCAAGTATCACAACGCCCGCGACCACCACTAGTCCAACCGCGCGAAGAAATTTTTTGTTGGGCGCAACGCTCGCCAGCGCAGGTGCTGTCGCGGCGGTGGTTGCCGGCGGCAGCGCGACCGAGATTGTGGGCACATTGGGCGTGGAGAGCAAGCCGGCCAAGCCAAAAGGCTATCACGTCACGCCGCATATTTCACAGTATTACGAAACCACCAAGTTGTAGGCGAGGAGAGAGATCATGTTGCTGACAAAAAAATCCAATGGTCGCGTGAATAGCGGGGCAATCGGCAGTTTGGCGAGCAAGGCGAACAAGACCATCGGCACGATGGATCGCAGGGCATTTCTGCGCCGTTCCGGCATGGTCGCAGGCGCGGGTGCGTTTGCCTCGCAGTTGCCGTTCTCGATGGTCAGAAAAGCAGAAGCAGCCGCGCCTGGAACAGGCGATGGCAAGTTCGACATTAAGCGCACGGTGTGCAGCCATTGTTCGGTCGGCTGCGCGATCGATGCAGTGGTGCAAAACGGTGTTTGGGTGCGTCAGGAACCCGTGTTTGATTCACCGATAAATCTGGGTGCGCATTGCGCCAAGGGTGCGGCGATTCGCGAACACGGCCACGGCGAGCATCGCCTTAAATATCCGATGAAATTGGTCGGCGGCAAATATAAGCGCATCAGTTGGGAGCAGGCGATCAATGAGATCGGCGACCAGATGATGAAAATCAAAAAAGAAAGCGGTCCGGACGCGGTCTACTGGATCGGTTCCTCCAAGCACAACAATGAACAGGCGTACCTGATGCGGAAATTCGTATCGCTGTTCGGTACCAATAACACTGATCATCAGGCCCGTATCTGCCACTCCACCACCGTCGCGGGCGTCGCCAACACCTGGGGTTACGGTGCGATGACCAACTCGTACAACGACATGTCGAACACCAAGTGCGCAATGTACATCGGCTCAAACGCGGCAGAAGCGCATCCGGTGTCGATGCTGCACATGCTGAACGCGAAGGAGAACGGCGCGCGCATGATTGTTGTTGATCCGCGCTTCACCCGCACAGCAGCCAAAGCCGATCAGTTCATCCGTATCCGATCCGGTACCGACATTCCGTTTCTGTTTGGCATGCTGTATCACATCTTCAGCAATGGCTGGGAAGACAAGCAATACATCAACGACCGCGTCTACGGCATGGACAAAGTCAAGGAAGACGTACTGAAGAAGTGGAATCCGAAAGCCGTCGAAGAAGCTTGCGGTGTTCCCGAAGCCGAGGTGTATGCAGCAGCAGAAGCAATGGCGAAAAATCGTCCATCGACGGTTGTCTGGTGCATGGGACAAACCCAGCACACGATCGGCAACGCCATCGTGCGAGCATCGTGCATTCTGCAGCTGGCGCTTGGCAATATCGGCGTATCAGGTGGCGGTGCAAATATTTTCCGTGGCCACGATAACGTTCAGGGTGCCACCGACGTTGGACCAAATCCGGATTCTCTGCCGGGCTACTACGGTCTGGCAACCGGCTCATGGAAGCATTGGGCCAAGGTCTGGAATGTAGATTATGACTGGATCAAGGCGCAATATGCGTCGCAGGCGATGATGGAAAAGCCGGGTATGACGGTATCACGCTGGATCGACGGTGTACTCGAAGACAACAAGCTAATCGATCAGGAGAGTAACCTCCGCGCTTGCGTTTACTGGGGGCATGCGCCAAATTCGCAGACCCGCGGTCTCGACATGAAAAAAGCGATGGAGAAGCTGGATCTGCTGGTCGTTATCGATCCATATCCGACGGCGACCTCTGCCATGCCAGATCGTAAGGACGGCGTGTATCTGCTGCCAGCGGCGACGCAATTTGAAACCGTCGGCAGCGTAACCGCGTCGAATCGTTCTTTGCAGTGGCGCGAGAAGGTGATTGAGCCGTTGTTCGAGTCCAAGCCAGATCACACCATCATGTATTTGTTTGCCAAGAAGTTTGGCTTTGGTGACCAACTGGTGGGTAAGGCGAACGGCAAGCAAAACATCGCATTGAAA
>JBKJMK010000315.1:0-2553 GCA_046596005.1 Usitatibacteraceae bacterium
CTTCGGCCCGTACAAGCGGCAATTTGTGTTGGCCGGCATCGCACTGCTGGTCGCGGCGGGTGCCACGCTGGCGATACCGTATGCGTTCAAGCAGATGATCGACCTGGGCTTTGGCGCAACTGGCGTGAAGAGCACCGAACATATTGATTTCTACTTTCTGGCGCTTTTTGGCGTAGCCACCGTGCTTGCCGTGTCGACCGCCGCGCGCTTCTATGCCGTGTCCTGGCTGGGTGAGCGCGTGACGGCTGACATCCGTAGCGCGGTCTATCGGCATGTGGTGACACAGAGCCCGCAATTCTTCGAAATTACCCGCAGCGGTGAAGTGCTCTCCCGTCTCACCGCAGACACTACACTGATCCAGTCACTGGTTGGCACCAGTATTTCGATGGCGCTGCGCAATACCCTGCTGTTTGCGGGAGGCCTGGGCATGATGTTCTTCACCAGCGTAAAACTGGCTTCAATCATCATCGTGCTGCTGTTCGTCACGATACTGCCGATCATTCTCTATGGCCGCCGCGTGCGCACGCTGTCGCGGGATTCGCAGGACCGTATCGCCGATGCCTCCGCCGTGGCGGGTGAAATCCTCAATGCCATGCCGACCGTGCAGGCCTACACCCACGAGAAAATCGAAGCTGACCGTTTCGGCACATCGGTCGAACGCGCGTTCACGACCGCCATCCGCCGTATTCGCGCGCGCTCGGTGCTCACGGTGCTGGCCATCGTGCTGGTGTTCGGTGCCATCGTGTTCGTACTGTGGCTGGGTGCGCACGCCGTGATTCAGGGCACCATGACCGGCGGGGAACTGGGCCAGTTCATCCTCTACTCGGCTCTTGTTGCAGGCGCGGTGGGTGCGTTGGCCGAAACGCTCGGTGAAGCACAGCGGGCTGCAGGTGCCACCGAGCGCCTGCTTGAACTATTGGCTGAGCGCTCGCCCATTCAGTCACCTGAAAAGCCGCTCGCTTTGCCGCCACGAACGCAAGCGGGTGCGTCGCTCACCTTGCAGGACGTCAACTTTAACTATCCGTCGCGTCCACTATCGGCATCGCTCGTCCATTTCAACCTCACCGTCGCGCCAGGCGAAACCGTCGCCGTGGTCGGGCCGTCAGGCGCTGGCAAGACCACGCTCTTCCAGTTACTGTTGCGCTTCTACGACCCGCAACATGGCCGCATCATGCTCGACGGCATTGAGATCCATGATCTCGACCTTCACGTGTTGCGTGACGCGATCGGGATCGTTCCGCAGGACACCGTAATCTTTGCCGCCGACGCCATGGCCAATATTCGCTATGGACGCGTCGATGCCACCGATGAGGAAGTCATCGCGGTTGCCAAAATGGCGGCGGCGCATGAGTTTATCGAAAAGCTGCCGCAGGGTTACCAGTCATTTCTGGGCGAGCGCGGTGTGCGGCTCTCGGGCGGCCAGCGACAACGCATCGCGATCGCGCGCGCACTGCTGAAGAATCCACCACTACTGCTGCTGGATGAGGCGACCAGTGCGCTCGACGCCGAATCGGAGCGGCTGGTGCAAGGCGCGCTGGAGGCCGCGATGGCCGGGCGCACGACGCTGGTCATCGCGCATCGTCTCGCCACGGTACAGAAGGCAAATCGCATTATCGTCCTCGATGAAGGCCGATTGGTTGAGACCGGCACCCATGCATCGCTGATTGCGCAGGGCGGTATCTACGCCAATCTTGCTGCGTTGCAGTTTCACAGCGGGGGCCACTCGCCGGGACAGGCGCCTTACTGATCGCCCGTGATGCCTCGCTTGCGCCAGCACCGCAGGTATATGCTATGCCAACGTTCGAACGGACTTTTCCCGATCCCATTGGCGCGTCTTGGCCGCAGCAATAAAAGCGTCCTGGTCCCCGGCATTCACCACGCCAGCATCTTGTCCGACGTTCGCCGCAGTCAACAGCGCCTGCCCGCCTTTATCGATGGCGATGGCCTTCAGATGACCGAACGCATCGCGCACGAAGTCGATTGCTGCGCCTTCATTTGAAAGTTCTTTTGCGCCCTTCCCGGAGAGGATGATGGCGACGGCGTCGAAGAGAACCGAAGGCGTACCGGCCAGCTGCCCGTCTGCTGGCAGCATGGCGCCATCGGCAAGCGTGGCACCACCGATTTTGGGCGCGACGATTTTCACGCTGGCGCCCGCCTTGGTCGCGGCCTTCCTGATTTTCGTGATGGCCGCGCCGTCTGAGCCGTCCGCGATCAGGATGCCAATGCTGCGCCCCATGAGCGTATTTTTCATCTTGCCGATGATCTGCAATGCGGGTGAAGCTGGTAGCTTTCTTACCGGTGCGGCCGCCGTCGGTGCATCGGGCATTTTGTGGAGGCCAAGCCCCGCTGCGACCCGTTTGGCAAGATCTGCCTCTATGTGGCGCAGGTGACCGACCATCGCCTCACGAACGTGAACATGCTCGACCTTGGAAAGCTCAAATACCAACGCCAAACCGTGTATGAGCAGGCCCACATCGCATCGGCGTTGGTTTTTGAGCTTTCCAAGGTCGAACATGTACACGTGCGTGAGGCGATGGTCGGTCACCTGCGCCA
>JBKJMK010000101.1:0-16459 GCA_046596005.1 Usitatibacteraceae bacterium
AGACGAAGCAATAAACCCGAAAGTTGTCGATGCGCATCGTGAGGTAATGGAACCTTATGCACGCCGCTATCGAGTGGCCAGAGTGGAAGGCTTCCAGCACTATCTATATCGGCAGGACAACATCAAGGTAGTGGGCAATATGTGGCTGCGGTTTATTGAATCCGGCTATTTTGATAAATGAGTCAGGTCACTAACTACCTTCACCACATCGCTTCTCCGCGTGCCATGCGTGCCACCATCTCTTGCTGAAACTCCACCGGGCCGAAGCCGATTTTCTCGCCATTGACGCTGTAAAAAAACGGCCGGCCGCTGCGAATTGCGTAGGCTTCCATCCACGCGATCAGCTCTGCATCCGGGTCGCGCCCGGCGCTGAGCAGCAGGTAGGCGGGCTCACCGCGCCAACGAATGCGGATGTTGATCACGCCGATCTTGTCTGGCCTGAAATGTTCGGGAAACGGGCTGTCATCCGCGAGCCAGCCACAGACAAAGTTTCGGCAGGGAATCACCGGGCGCTCCTCGTAGATCGTGCATTTCTGATCGACCAGAAAATGACAATGCAAGCCCGCGTACATCTCATGGCCGCGAATGGTACCCGCCGCCCAGCCTTCGCAACAGGAGGTGCAGGGTCCGCATTGTCGCTGTGTGGTCAGCGCAGGCTCGACGCGTGCAGACGGCGCACCCGGCACCGCCATTAGCGGGATCACCGCGCCGCAACACTTTTTAAATTTTTTGCCGCTGCCACAGGGACAGGGTTCGTTTCTGCCGGGAGTCATCGCTGCATTACATCACGAAGGATAGTCGCCAACCAAAGTCCGCAGTGGCGTAACCGCGATCAGGCGCAGCGTAATCGAGGATGATCGCTCCTGAACAGGGTTCCCCGGATTGCCCCACCTTCAAACATGCTGGGGTTCATCGAGGCTACTGACAAAAATCTTTGGTTTCGAAAATCCGAAAAAAATTTACGCAGATCGCCATTTGGCGGGCATTTACAGCCGTTATTGCCCGGTGATGCGCGTCGATGCTGGTGTTTAACCTCTGAAGTTTCAGCGCCTGAACGCGAGAATCTGCGCGGTCCTTTGCTCACCATCGTGGTAGCGGCCTTCCTTCAAGACGCGCACGCCATCGCGCGCAATTGCAAAATCCAGACCGGTGACTTCAGCGCAAAGAAGCGCCGAACCCGGATAGCGACTCTCCGCTGTCGCGTCCTCTTCGGCTTTGGTTTCGAGCACGAACGCGCCACCTGGCCGCAGGCAGGTGGCGATGCGTGCGTACAGCGCTTGCCGTATTCCACTTTCCGGCTGGCCGAAAATCATCGTCACCAGATCCCAGCGCGCCACGCCGGGATTGAAATCAGCGAGATCGACGCGCTGTGTGTGTAGAACAACATTGCGTTGCGCCGCCAGCATTCCGGCCTTCCGCAAAGCCACTTGCGAAAAATCCACCGCCGTCACCTGAAAACCGCGCTGCGCGAGATAAGTTGCGTTGCGCCCTTCACCTTCGCAAAGGCATAGTGCATCTCCCACGGGAAGCTGCCCGACCACCGAAACCAAAAAATCATTTGCTTCGATGCCATAGGCGAAACCAACTTCCGCAAAACGCGCATCCCAATAAGCAGGCTGGTTACGGTTTGGAGCATCAGCCATTAGTGTGCCGCAGGCGCAACACCGGCGGCCAGATCGACGCGCGGCGGCGTGGTGAGGAAAGCATGTACTGCATGCCAAAAACGATGCCGATTCACGCCCAGGAACGCGGTATGCGCGAGGCCGGCAATTTTCGACATCTGCTTGTCCGGATTCGGCAGCCTCGCATAAAAGCCCATGATATCTTCATCGGTCGCGATGCCATCGTGTTCGGCACGCACAATCAGTACCGGACATAGTACTTTTACGGGGTCGACCAGCGGCAGTTTGGTGACCATGTCGATGTAAGTGCCATTTGGCACGGTGTCGCCGTATTTGAGTTCTGCTTCGGCCACCACATCGCCCAACATCGGTTCGGCGGCACCGGGGTGGTCGCGGGTGAATACGGATTTATAGAAATTAGCGTCAACCTTGCGCACATTACTCTTGAGCAATTCCGGCAAGCGCTTCGCGCGTTGCACGAGCGTAGGCGCGTCCTTGCCTGTCCAGACAAATGCATCGACGATCAGCTTGTCAACACTCTCAGGGTGGAAATTGGCGAAACGTGCGGCGCGCAAGGCACCCGAAGACTGGCCAAAGAACGCTGCCTTGGATTTGCCGGTCGCTTTTTTGACCACGCTCATCGCCGCCCTAAGATCTTCCACTCCGCTTTGAATATCCGAGATGCTGCTGGTGCGATCAGAGTGTCCGTAACCTTCGTGATCCATTGTCCACACATCAAAACCCAGTCGGGCGAAGTGATCCATGAACGAATAGTCGACACGATTGGGAACGGTCAGGTCGAACATGGTCTTGCCGGAATATGATGAGCCGTGCACCAGAAATAACAGTGGCTTGTCTTTCACGCCATCATCAAGCTGCTTGCGGTACAACCATAACTTGACGTTGCCCTTGCTGGCCCAATATTCCTCGGCGACGATTTTGCCGTCTGTTTTAACAGCGGCATTCGCGCTCAGTGCGAGCGCCATGCATAGCACGATTGCAAAATTCAATAGCAACCTGCTGCAGTTCAGATGCATTGCAAACTTCATGATGTCTTCCTCGTTATTCTTCGTTAAGCAAATGCCACCAGGTTTCAGTGGCATTATTAATTGATGAGCAGACAAAGACTAAGCCAAATCACGCGGCGCTGAAAGCTGTTCCACCAGCTGGAACCGGGACGCTCATCAGCATGACACTACCCGACACGATGTTAAGCTGCGTCCTCCATAGCCTCCAGCACGCATGACCCTATATCTTTTTATTTCGCTCGCGATGCTTACCCAGATCGCGCTTAAGGGCAGCCGCATGCTGCTTTCGTTGTACGCACTCGACCTGGGCGCGGGACCTTTTGCGATTGGCGTACTGATCGCGTTGTACGCCGTGTTTCCGCTACTACTCGCATTGACAGCCGGCAAGACGGCTGACCGCGTTGGTCCCAAATGGCCGCTCATCATCGGTTCATTCGGCCTTGCAACGGGCCTTGCCGTTCCCGCTTTTTTTCCGGGTCTGCCGACTCTGTATTTGTCACCGGCACTGATTGGCATTTTCTGGATTTTCTTTCACGTGTCGGCGCACCAGCTGGTCGGCTCACTGGGCGACGGGCCCGAACGCGTACGCAATTTCGGCACGTTCAGCCTGGGCGCTGCGGTTGCTGGCGTTGCGGGCCCCTTACTGGTGGGCTTCATTCTTGACCGGGTCGGGGCGCGGCAAACGTACGCCACGCTGGCATTGATCGCCACCATACCGGGCATCATTTTGCTGCTATTCCCACGCTTGATTCCTCCGCATCGTCATCATGCAGAAAGCAAATCACAACAACGCTCGGTTCACGATTTGCTCGCCAATCCCGATATGCGACGTAACCTCTTGATTAGTGGTCTGGTGCTGACCGGTATCGATCTCTACGGGTTTTATCTGCCCATATTGGGTCGCTCGATCGGCCTGTCGTCCACCGCAATCGGCTTCATCGTCAGCATGCCGGCGGTGGCTGCTTTCACGGTGCGCCTTTGGATGCCGCGCCTGGTAACACGCTTCTCCGAGGAAGGCGTGTTGACCGGGTCGCTAGCGGTGGCAGCACTCAGCTATTTTGCGTTTCCAATGTTCCACGAGCCGCTCATTCTGGCGTTACTCTCCTTCATGATGGGTTTGGGCCTGGGTTGCGGCCAGCCGTTAACCATCACGCTTTCCTACAACTACTCACCGCCAGGCCGGGCCGGTGAGGGGCTCGGTTTACGACTGACCGTAAACAAATTTACACAGATTGTCGTGCCGGTCATGTTCGGTTCGCTGGGTGCGTGGCTGGGTCTGTATCCGGTATTCTGGTCGGTCGCCGCAATGCTGGCGACAGGCAGTGTGATTAACGCGCGACGTGAACCATCACCTTAGCGCGATTGGCAATTTGTAGCGTAGCAGCGGCCACATATGCCGACCAACCCGCCGAGTGACCGCACATAACGTCGTTGCTTGACCCACAGCAATGACGGCCAAACCACTTCGTATACGATATACAAACTATGATGCTGATGCCCTGGCAAGAGCGCCCGCTCGTTGATCTTCCCTTAAGCCAGCTCCGCGACGTTACGCTGGCACGCTTGAAAGAAATGGATCGCGCCAATGCAAGCGCGAACGTCATCGCCTATTACGATGCCAACCTCTGTTTTCACTGGAAAATTATCGCTGCATCGGGCTACGCGCAAATCCTCGCAGTCTATCGAGGCATCG
Organism: Usitatibacteraceae bacterium; assembly: GCA_046596005.1. GTDB lineage: Bacteria > Pseudomonadota > Gammaproteobacteria > Burkholderiales > Usitatibacteraceae > UKL13-2. The sequence continues at coordinate 4,344 of JBKJMK010000101.1, forward strand.
TGCAAAAACTATATTTGGCCCGTCTCACCAATCTGTCGTCAAACGTGGGCATTCAAATTTCTGTTCACGAACACCGCGTCATCTTCGACTCAATCCGTAATGGCAAGCCGGCCGAGTGCGAAGCGCTCATGGCAAATCACGTCACAGCCGCGAAAGTGCGGCTATTCAGTCTTTCCAAACAAGGGGGTAATCATGCAACGTCGAACCACATTTAAAACCATCGTCGCCGGTGTTGTCCTTTTGTGCGCACCTGTTCTGGCCATCGCGCAGGACACCTGGCCAACCAGAACAATCAAAATTATCGCCCCGGTGCAGCCTGGTGGCGGCGTTGATCTGGTTGCGCGCCTGGTCGCGGATCGCCTGGGCAAGGTGCTGGGACAATCGATCATCGTGGAAAACATGAGCGGCGGGGGCGGTATTGTCGGCTCGCAAGCCGCTGCGCGCGCCGCGCCCGACGGCTATACGCTGATGCTGGGTTATGTTGGCACGCACGGCACCAATCCCGCGCTTCGCAAGCTGCCGTATGACGCAATCAAGGACTTCACGCCTATAGCGATGGTCGGCGGCACGCCAAATATTCTGGTGGTGAACCCAACGGTACCTGCGAACACCCTAAAAGAATTCATTGCCTATGCAAAGACGAATCCCAACAGTGTTAGTTACGGTTCAGCAGAGCAAGGCACACTGACGCACTTGGCGATGGAGCAGTTGAAAGAAGAAACTGGCATCAACGTTGCACATGCGCCTTACCGTGGCATTGGCCCGGCACTCACCGATCTGCTTGGCGCGCAAACGCAGGCGGTGTTCCCTGGCCTCGCGGCCGCCCTGCCCCATATCAAGGCAGGCAAACTGCGCCCGCTGGCAATCACCGGTGCGCAGCGGCATCCGCTGATGCCGAATGTGCCAACCCTCGCTGAACTTGGCTTCACCGGTTTTGACGGCGTGCAGTGGTACGGCATTGTCGGCCCTGCAAAAATGCCCCCTGCACTTGTCAGGCGCCTCAACACCGAAATCAACAAGCTGATCGCGGCACCGGAACTCAAGGAAAAACTTTCCGGGGAAGCGCTTGAACCAATGCCAATGTCGCCCGAGCAGTTTGGCGAATACATGAAAAACGATATCGCCAAGTGGGAAAAGCTGGTCAAGGCGCGCAAGATTGAAATCAAAGACTAATACAACACTGGAAAACAATGGCACAAAATACCAAGGTCATCGCCGACCACAACGCACCACCAATCACCAGAATACTCGCCGAGTTCGTCGTCAATCACCCCTCCCGCGGCTGGAACGATGCCGTTGAGCACGAGGCGCATCGCACTTTCCTCAATTGGTTCGGTTGCGCGACCGGCGCATCCAACCACCCCGCCATGGACGCGGCCCTGGCCGCAATGATGGAACTGTCGCCTGCACCTCAGGCCTCGATTCTCGGCCGCCCGGAGCGGGTTGACATCACCGCAGCGGCGCTGCTGAACGGCATCTCTTCGCATACGTTCGATTTTGATGACACTCATCTGAAGACCATCATCCACCCGGCCGGACCCGTTGCATCAGCGTTGTTGGCGCTCGCCGAAAAAACCTGCTCATCAGGCCGCGAAATCATCGATGCACTGGTGCTGGGAATCGATGTCTCCTGCCGCATCGGCAACATGATGTACCCGGATCACTATGATCGCGGCTGGCATATCACCGGTTCCACTGGCAGCATCGGCGCAGCCGCCGCTTGCGCGCGACTGATGAAACTCGACGTACAAAAAACCATGATGGCCATTGGCATTGCGGCATCGCAACCGATTGGCATGCGCGAACAGTTTGGCACCATGACCAAACCATTTCATCCGGGCGGTGCAGCACGCGCCGGCCTTACTTCCGCGTTGTTGGCCAAACACGGTTTTACGGCGTCTACACGTGCACTTGAAGCGCCGCGTGGTTACACGCAGACAGTGTCGACCAGGCATGATTGGTCTGAGGTCACCAGCGAACTGGGGCAGCGCTTTGAAATTTCGTTCAATACCTATAAGCCGTTTGCCTGTGGCATTGTCATTCACCCGAGCATCGACGCTTGCGTACAATTGCGCAACGAGCATGGCGTCAACGCTGCGGAAGTTGAGCGCATTGATCTCAAGGTGCACTCACTGGTGCTGGAACTGACGGGCAAGAAAACGCCGAAGGATGGTCTCGAAGCCAAGTTCAGTGTCTATCATTCTGCGGCGGCAGGCTTGATTTTTGGTGAAGCCGGCGAACACCAGTACGACGACGCCATCGTCAATCGTACCGACGTGCTGGAACTGCGTAGCAAGATTGTGGCCACCGTCGACGACGACATTCACGAAGCATCCGTCGATGCCACTGTCACCTGCAAGGATGGGCGAAAAATTCATCTGTTTGTAAAACACGCGATCGGCAGCATGGAAAATCCAATGACCGATGCGAGACTTGAAGCCAAGTTCGATAGCCTCGTCGAGCCAATTCTCGGGAAAGCAAAGGCGGACAAACTCAAAAAACATTGCTGGAATCTTGCATCGCAAAGCGACGTAAACGCACTGGTCGGCGAAGCCAAACCCTGAATGCTGCATGGATTTGGCGATAGTTGCCGCAAGACTGATTTGCTATTTCCTGGTACTTTTCGATTTGCGACGGGGACTGGGCTTGCCGGCAATATTTTCTGCGTCGGCAAAGGCCGCGAATTGATCATAAAGGTGCTGGGCCGCAGGCGAAAGCGAGCGATTGACACGACGGATCAAGCCGATGGTTCGCGAAATCGTCGGCTTTTCCAGCGGGACACTCACCAGGACCGGGTGGCCGTCGGGCGGCATGGCAAGACGCGGCACCGCCGCAATCCCCATTCCTGCCTCAACCAGGTTTACCAGCGCAGATACATGCTGCGCTTCGCAAAACCAGCGTGGACGTGCCGGTACGTTGCTGAGCGCCATGTCCAGTAACAGGCGGTTCTGGCTCGCTTTGGTCACCGTCATGAAATCATACGGCGCCAATTCTGCCCAGGTCACTTTCGTTTTGCGAGCCAGCGGATGATCCACCCGACACGCCAGCACATAGTCCTCCTTGAGGATCGGTGTGAATTCGAGATTCGGCTCCTGGGTGCCGATGTAGCTGAGTCCGAAATCGGCACCGCTGCGTGCGATCGTCGCCAGCACCTCGGTTGTTCCCTGGTCGATGATGCGGACGATAATGCGTGGAAAGCGTTGGTGGAATTGCATCAGGAAACCCGGCAGGAAAAACCTGATCGAGGAGGGCATGCAGGCGATCGTGACTTCGCCGCTAACCCGGGTAGCCACATCACTGATGCCAATCAGCGACTGCTCCAGGCCATTGAGCAATTCACCGGCCCGGTACGAAAATTCCCGCCCGACGGCGGTCAGGTCAACCTTGCGCGTGGTGCGGTGGAACAGGCGCACGCCCAGCGCGCTTTCGAGTTTTCCGACACGTCTGGACAGCGCCGGTTGCGAAATATGCAGTTCAACAGCCGCCGCGCCAAAACTACCCAGCTTGGCGACCGCAACAAACGCCCGAAGGTCGGAAAGGTCGAAATTCATGCGTGTAGCGTATCAATCTTAAAGAAAAATGCATTTTACATTCATGAATGCCTGATCCATCATTTGCTTCGCTGATGCAGCACGTTGACATCAAGTACAGCGCCGGGACGCCAGCAGGTATCGAGCGCAAATATCGTCAGGAGAAACAAATGAGTCGAATAGTGCATTTGGCATTGAAAGTGGATGAGCTCGAAAAGGCCGGCGCGTTTTATCAGGATGTGTTCGGGTTTACCGATGCGGAGACCAAAAAGACGCGCGACCACACGTCACGCCACATGACCGATGGCGAGATCGATTTTGCGCTGCTGAAATATGATGCGGGCACCCAATCAGCGGAATCCAAAGCGTCCGGCGACGGGCCGTGCATTCACCATTTTGCGGTCGAGGTTGACGACATCGAGAAGGCCACAGAACAGATCTTGTCGTACGGCTGCAAGATCGTCAGCGATCCCGGCATTATTCCGGTTAAATTTCACGCACCGGGCGGCACCGTCGCGGAGCTGGTGCCGATCGGGCGTTACAAGAAAGTTGCGCACGAGAAGCCAATCAACCGCATTGTTCATATCGCCTTGAAAGTGGATGAGCTCGAAAAAACCGCTGAGTTCTATCAAAAAGTGTTTGGGTTCGTCGATGCTGAAACCAAGAAGACGCGCGACCATACTTCGCGCCACATGACTGACGGCGAGATCGATTTCACGCTCCTGAAATATGACGCTGGCACGCAATCGGCGGAGTCCAAGGCAGCAGGCGACGGACCATGCATTCACCATTTCGCCGTTGAGGTCGATAACATCGAGCGGGCCACGCAACAGATCTTGTCGTATGGCTGCAAGATTGTCAGCGATCCGGGAATCATCCCGGTGAAATTTCACGCGCCTGGCGGGACCGTGGCGGAACTCGTACCGATCGGGCGTTATAAACGAAAGACGGGCCAGGCGGTAAACTAATGCAACGCACGGGCGGCGTCCGGATCAATCTATCGTGACTGCTTTTCTGCCGGGGACCACCGATCAAAATCGAACGCGATCGACGCAATCGCGACAAGGAGTGAGACAAAATGATTGATGTCGTTCGCAAAGGAGACTTCTGGGCCGGCCTGGTGCTTGCCGCACTTGGTGCCTACATCATCAGGGAGTCCCTGGGCTGGGTCTATCTCGGTGAAGACGGTCCAGGTGCCGGCTTTTTTCCAAGGTGGTACGGCATTGTCATGGTGGTTTTTTCGCTGTTGCTGGTTGCGGGTGCCGTGTTGAAACATGACCCCGCCCTGCAAAATCGTGCGATCAAATGGAGTGAAATGCGCCGCGCGCTGACGTGCTGGGCGGCGCTGGTCGCGTGTGTTGCACTGCTCAAATTGCTCGGCTTTTTTCTGTCCTTTTCGTTGCTGGGTTGGTTTCTGATTGCCGTCATGTTCCGCCAGCCGCAGCGCATTGCCCTCAGTGTTTCCATCGGTGGCGCACTCGGCTTCTATCTCCTGTTTTCATGGGGATTGAACCTTTCCCTGCCTCGCGGCATGTTGTTTTAAAGAAGTCATGGACGTCTTTAGTGGACTGATGCAAGGTTTCGCGGTTGCGCTGACGCCCACCGCGCTTGCCATGTGCTTTATCGGTGTGTTGCTCGGCACGGTCGTTGGTGTACTGCCGGGCCTCGGGCCGCCGGCGACCATTGCCATGCTGTTGCCGCTCACTTTCAGGATGGAACCTACCGGTGCCATGATCATGCTTGCCGGAATTTATTACGGCGCGAAGTACGGCGGATCAACCACGTCGATTCTGCTCAATGTACCGGGCGAGTCCGCCTCGGTGGTCACTTGCCTGGATGGTTATCAGATGGCGCGCAAGGGACGTGCCGGCGCAGCCCTTGGCATCAGCGCAATCGCGTCTTTTATCGCCGGAACATTCGGCGTCGTGGCGTTGATGCTGGTCGCACCCCCGCTGGCAAAATTATCGCTCGCGTTCAGCTCGCCGGAGTATTTCGCGTTGATGGTATTGGGCCTTGCGATGGTGGTTTTGCTCGCTGGCGAATCGCTTACCAAGGCAATATTGGCAATGCTGGTGGGCTTGTGGATTGCCGGCATGGGCACCGATCTGTTCAGCGCGACCTCGCGCTTTACGTTTGGCCAGGCTTCCCTGTTGGGTGGTATTGAATTTGTGGTGGTCGCGATCGGGATTTTTGCGGTCGGCGAAGTCATGGCGAATATGGAATCGTCAAAACCGGCTGAGATGTTGCCGTTACCAAAGGGCTTACGCAATCTGATGCCGAGTTGGCAGGATATGAAGGATTGTCGATTTGCATTTGTGAATGGATCGGTCATCGGCTTCATTATTGGGGTGCTACCGGGCGCCGGCTCAACGATTGCCTCATTTCTTTCCTACGGGGTCGAGAAAGCTGTCTCAAAACATCCGGAGAAATTTGGCACCGGTGTTATCGAAGGCGTCGCGGCACCCGAAGGTGCCAACAACGCCGAGACCGGTGGCGCGCTCGTGCCGTTGCTCACGCTGGGCATTCCCGGCAGTGGCACCACTGCTATTCTCCTCGCGGCGCTGGTGTTATGGGGATTCAAGCCGGGACCGTTGTTCATCGAGGAAAGTCCGGCGATGTTCTGGGGTTTGGTTGCGAGTATGTATATCGGCAACGTGATGTTACTGATCCTGAATTTGCCGCTGGTCGGGGTGTTTGCGCAGTTGTTGAAATTGCCGGGCTATGCAATGTATCCGCTGATACTGGGCGTCTCGATCATTGGTGTCTACACTACGTCGAGCAGCGTGTTTGATCTCGGCATGCTCACGGTATTCGGCCTGCTCGGTTACGCGATGCGCAAGCTCCATTTCCCGACTGGGCCGCTGGTGTTGGGTTTGGTGCTTGGCGATGGCATGGAAAAGGCGCTTCGTCAGTCATTGATGATGTCGCAAGGCGAACTTTCAATCCTGTGGCAGCGACCGATTTCGGCAGTACTGCTCGCCATCGCGATTTTGTTGTTGCTGGTGCCGCTCTTCAAGAAATTCAATGCAGTGCGGGTCCAGGTTATCGATCAGGAGACCTGAAAATGAAACACACTAAAAGGAGTGGAACTATGCGTTGCACACGAATCATTACACTGGCGCTGGCTGCAGTATTTATGAGCGGGTTGGTACATGCGCAATGGAAGCCGACCAAGCCGATTGAAATGGTGGTGCACACCGGTCCGGGTGGCGGCAGCGATGTACTGGCACGCACCATCGCCGTGATGCTGGAAAAGGAAAAACTGCTTCCGGTTCGCGTGCAGGTCGTCAACAAAACGGGCGGCAATGCCGCCGTTGCCGCCGCCTATCTGGCGGAAAAAAAGGGTGAGGCGCATACGCTCGGCCTGATCACCAGTGTGTGGATCGCCACGCCGCTTACCAGCGCCGAAGCCAAAGTAACATTGCGCGACCTGACGCCGGTGGCACGATTGGTGTTTGAGCCGGCGGTGTTCGCCGTGCGCGCGGATTCTCCTTACCGGACCATGCGCGACTTTATAGAAGCTGCCCGGGCCAACCCCGGCAAGCTCAAACAGTCCGGCGGCTCACTGACCTCGCGAGACAGCATCATGCGCCAGGCGTTGCAGCAGCATACTGGAACGAAATGGGCATTTGTGTCGTTTCAGGGTGGCGGGGAGCGGGTCGCCGCTTTGCTTGGTGGCCATGTCGATATGATGATCATTGAGCCACAAGAGGCTGGGGAGCAGATTCGCGCGGGCAAGATGCGGGTGCTGGCCCAGATTGCCGAAAAATCGTTGCCGAGCTATCCGGGCGTCCCCACGCTTAAAGAAGCCGGTTATGACGTGAGCGTGCCGCCGCAAATTCGCGCTCTCGTCGCGCCACCCGGTATACCAAAGGAGGTCGTTGCCTACTGGGAAGACCTGTTTGACAAACTGCACAAAACGGCCTCCTGGCAGAAGTATGTGGCGGACAATCAGCTCGAGGAGGGATTTCTCACAGGCCCGGACTTGGCGAAGTCAATCGATAAAATTGAGAATGAACTGCGCGCACAGTTTCAGCAGTCCGGTGTGAAAACGGTACGCTGACTCAACCGTCGTGACCGTGTCAAGCAGCAACAGGAAGGCAACGATTGGACAGCTTACATATTTTTTGCGCCGGCGCGGCAAAGACAGTGGTGATGCGCATCGCTGGTGAATTCCAGCGTGAACGCGCCGTTCTGGTCAGCGCGCATTTCGGTGCCGTCGGCGCAATGAGCGCGCGGGCCATCTCCGCAGAGCCGGTCGACATCATCATTCTCACCGCTGGCCTCATCGACGTACTCATTGAGCAGCGGCTGATCGTGACGGGCTCGCGCGCCGACCTCGGCCGGGTTGGCACCGGGATAGCGGTGCGTTCCGGCACAGCGTTGCCGGATGTCAGCAGTACACATGCCCTGCGTTGCAGTCTGCTGGCTGCGACGAAAATTATTTGTCCGGATCCCGCTGTCGCGACTGCCGGCAAAGTGCTGCTTGATATCCTCGGTCAGCTCGGTATTGCTGATCGGATGATGCCGAAACTGGAGTACGCCGCGAGTGGCCATGCAGCGATGGCAAGTATTGCAGAGGGCACAGGAGTGCTCGAAATGGGCGTCATGCAGATCAGCGAAATCATCGGCGGCACAGGGATCGTGCTGGCGGGGCCGCTACCGCCAGAGCAACAGAGGATGTCGATCTATTCGGCGGGATTGGCGGTGCGTTCAGCACTTCCGGATCAAGCGACAGCATTCATTCGTCAACTCACCGGCCTTGATGCCCACACGGCGCTGACCGCCGCCGGGTTCGAGGTCGGTTAATGCAATATCGAGCATGAGCAAGCCAGATCCATCGCTTACGGTGTCGGAGAAAATTGCCGCTGTCATCGCGCAACTTTCGAGGACCACGCCGCGCACCACGGAGGCCGTGTGCCAATCACTGCTGATCGATATCACCGGTATTTGCATTTCTGCGCGCCACAGCGACTTCATGCAGGCAACGCTCGCCGCAACCGATGAGCCGGGCAACTGCACCGTCATCGGGCAGCAGACGGGACGCAGCCTCGGCATGGCGGCAATCTGCAACGGTACCGCCGCGCACGGGGATGATTTCGACGATACATATGAGGGAGGTCCGGCGCACGCCGGTGCAGTCGTCGTGCCTGCCATTCTCGCAACTGCCGAGCAGCACGGCCTCAGCGGTGCCGATGCAGGTCTCGGTATTGCCGTGGGTTGCGAAGTCATTTGTCGCATGTGCCTGGTGGCCCCAAAACTCGTTCACAAGGCGGGATTCCATCCAACCGCGGTGTTCGGTGCCATCGGTGCGGCGGCCGGTGTCGGCGCGGCATTGCAGCTCAACGCAAGGCAGTTGGTTGACGCGATGGGCATTGCCGCGAGTATGTCGTCTGGAATTATTGAGTATCTTGCCGATGGTGCCTGGACCAAGCGCATGCATCCAGGTTGGGCGGCACAGTCTGGCTACCGCGCGGCGCGTCTCGCGCAGGCGGGCTTCGTCGGGCCACGCACGATGTTCGAAGGAGAGCATGGATTTTTTCATGCCTTCGCGCGCACCCACGACGGTAACTTCGCCGAAATGCTTGAAGGCTTCGGCTCACGCTGGCTGGCCGCTGACATCGCGTTCAAACCTTATGCGTGCGGCACGATGGCTCACCCTTACATCGACTGCGCGCGCAAACTCGTCGCGAACGGACTGAACCCCGCTGACATTGAGCGTATCGAATGCGAGACAGCGGAAGGAATTGTGCATCGGCTCTGGGAGCCGCTGGCGAACAAGCAACATCCTCCGAACGGCTATGCTGCCAAATTCAGTATTCCTTACGCGATCGCCGTCGGTATGTTGCGAAATGACGCTGGTCTTGGCGAGTACCAGGAAGCGGTGGTATGCGATCCGGACATTCGTGCGCTGGCTGCCAGGATCGGCTACGTGATTGACCCGGACAATCCCTATCCGCGCCAATTTACCGGGCACCTGCGCGTGTCGCTTCGTAACGGCGAGGTGCGTGAAACGCGTCAGGGTCATTTCAGGGGCGGCGTTGATGAGCCGTTGCCATTCGACGATCTCGTGAAAAAATTCCGCGCTAATTGCCTCTTTGGCGGACTGCAGGCGTTGCAGACTGAAGAATTGTTACAACGGCTCACACATTTGCTGACTGCGAAAAAAATTGATTTACAACCACTACGCTGCGCTTGAAGAAAACCACCCATGAATAACAAAACACTAAACGCGCAGGTTGCACTCGTCACCGGCGCGGGCCGCAACATTGGACGCGCCATTGCCTTGGCGCTTGCGCAGGCGGGCGCAACTGTCGTGGTAAATGTTCGAACCAGTCTCGAAGAGGGTCAAGGCGTCGTCGATGAAATCATTGCGCGTGGCGGCCGCGCAATGCTGTTCGCCGCGGATGTTACCGAACGCGATCAGGTCGATGCCATGCTGGATAAAATACACGCTAATTACGGACGCCTGGACATCCTCGTTAACAATGCCGCCGTGCGCGACGAGAGTCCATTTGAGAAACTTGGCTATTCCGATTGGCGTCACGCGATGAGCGTATGTCTGGATGGCGCGTTTCATTGCACCCAGGCTGCGCTACCGCTATTGAAAGCGAGCAAAAATGCCAGCGTGATCAATATTGGCGGTCTCACTGCGCATACCGGTGCAAGCCACCGCGTTCATGTGGTGACCGCTAAGGCAGGTCTGGTCGGCATGACCCGCGCACTTGCGCATGAGCTTTCCCCTGGGGGCATTACTGTCAATTGCGTTTCACCCGGCATGATGGACACGCTTCGAAAAACTGCGGCGGGCGCGCCCTTGCACCATGCGACGCACTCGACACTGGTCGGTCGACGCGGTCAGCCGGACGAAATCGGCGAGGCCGTACTGTGGCTAACCGGGCCCGGCGGACGATTCGTCACAGGGCAGGTGATCCACCTGAATGGCGGCACGTATCTCGGCGGCTGAGACCGAACGGTCAATTTGCAGACAGCAAGCGGACGTTAATTTTGTGTCTGCGGCTTAAGCAGCTTTTTCTTGCTGCCATCCCTTGGGAATAGAACCCAGCAATTTCTTCGTGTATTCCTGTTTCGGGTTGAGATAGATTTCATCCGAATTCGCGACCTCGACGACGTCACCATCGGACATCACCATTACCTGGTCCGAAATGTATTTAACCACTGCCAGATCGTGCGAAATGAAGATGTAGCTCATCTTGTATTCGTCCTGCAAGTCTTGCAGCAAATTCAGCACCTGGGCTTGAACCGAAACGTCGAGCGCCGAGACGGATTCATCGCATATCAGCACATCCGGCTTCATGGTGAGGCAGCGCGCAATCGCAATACGCTGCCGCTGTCCACCTGAAAACTCATGCGGATACTTGTAGAACGATACTTCCGGCATACCAACGCGTTTCAATAACGCCATCGCCAACTGCACCCGCTCCTGCTCGTCTTTGCCAATTTTATGAATCGTCATCGGCTCAAGCAAAATCTGTCCGACCGTGAAGCGCGGGTTCAGTGACGCATACGGATTCTGGAATACGATCTGGATGCGGCGCTTGTATTTCATGAAGTCTTTTTCTGAGAGCTTCAAAAGATCGACGCCATCAAACAGAACTTCGCCACCGCTTGCCGCATGCAAACGCATCAGCGTAAGGCCGACTGTCGTCTTACCCGAGCCAGACTCGCCAACCAGCCCCAGCGTCTTGCCACGCGCTAATTTAAAGGTGGCGTCCTTTACGGCCGGCACATCGCGCTTTTTGAACAGGCCCTCTTTCAACTGGAAATGCTTGGACAGGTTTCTGACCTCCAACACAATCTCGTCGTCTGGCGTGTAGCCACGCTTGCGTTGCGTGAGATGCACCGCTTGTAAGCCCGCAGCACCCATGAAATCTTCGATTACCGGCAAACGCATCGGTCGCTTGCTCACATTCGGACGGCACATGAGCAATGCTTTTGTATACGGATGTTGAGGCGACTCAAAAATCTGTTTAGCCGTCCCCTGCTCTTTTATTTCACCGTTTTGCATCACGACGACCGTATCGGCAATCTCGCCGACTACGGCGAGGTCATGGGTAATGAATAGTACCGACATATGGTGTGAAGCCTGCAGCTTCGCGATGAGGTCGAGAATCTGCTTCTGTATGGTCACATCCAATGCAGTGGTCGGCTCATCGGCGATAAGGAGTTTGGGCTCGCAGGCGATTGCCATCGCGATCATTACCCGTTGTTGCTGACCGCCGGATAATTCGTGCGGGTAAGAATTCATCCGCAACTTCGGGTTTGGGATGCCAACTTCATTCAGTAGCTCCTCGGAACGCGTCCATGCCTGACGTATGGTCATACCCATGTGCAATCGCAACACCTCCGAGACCTGATTGCCAACCGAGAACACAGGGTTCAGCGACGACATCGGCTCCTGAAAAATGACAGAAATTTCTTTGCCACGAATCTCACGCATGCGCGCATCGGTGGCATTTAACAGATTCTCACCGTTAAAAAGCACCTCGCTTTGCGGCGATATGATGGCTTGCTCACGAGGCAGCAGGCGAACGATCGACATTGCCGAAACCGACTTTCCGCTAC
>JBKJMK010000125.1:0-2818 GCA_046596005.1 Usitatibacteraceae bacterium
CACCAACAGTGACCCGCAGGTAACGGAATTTCACTACCAATTACAGGCCAAGTATCGGCTCATGCGTGAATTCGAATTTGGCGTTCAGGCATTCGGTGAGCTTGGAAAATGGAACCACTGGGACTCGAGCGATAAGCAAAATCATCGAATTGGCCCGGCCATCTTTGGGAAGATTCCAACCCGAACGAAAGAAGCCATTCGATATGATTTTGCGTGGCTACTTGGTGGCAGCAAGGCTGCGCCGGATTCGACAGTTCGTCTTCAATTGGAATACGAATTCTGAGTTGTAACGATCATCAAACGGGTCACCTATTAGCTACTGAAACAGTGTCCGGCAAGTCCGATGACTGGATCATTCTCGTAAGATGTCCGCCGGAACGCAGTCTGCCAACTCATCTACAATTCTAAGGGACCAGCGTGAAATGTTTTTCCAAGAAAATAGGGCGGGTCGCCAAACATTTTTGCGCGTTCACTTGACCGTGCGCAATTAAAGCCGCCATCGGTTCAACCAACGCATCAATTTTTGCAAATTCAGCCATAGCTCTGCAGATGTACCAAGGTAGCGCGCCAGTCGCAATGCAGTGTTGGCGTTTATCTCACATTAATCAGTGCCGGGCGGCAAGCTTGTTTAATCCCAGCGGTTTTCCACCGGATCGGATGGCGCAGGCACTGGCGTACAAAAGAATAGGTCTTTCATTATCATATTTCGCGTAAGTTTCAGCGAATCAAAGGGGTCAGCGTTCGCCAAATCTACCCAGGCCCCACCGCCAAAAAGTGCTCCCGATAATATTTGAGTTCCTCTATGCTCTCGTAAATATCTGCCAGCGCCTCATGCTTGCCGTGCTTTTTCATCCCCGACATGATCGACGGCTTCCAGCGTTTGGCCAGCTCCTTGAGTGTGGAGACATCAAGGTTGCGGTAATGAAAGTATGCTTCCAGCCTGGGCATGCCGCGCGCCATGAAGCGACGATCCTGACAGATCGAATTACCACACATGGGCGATGTACTGGCGGGTACGTGCAGCTTCAGGAATTCGACCATCTGGCTTTCAACGTCGGTATCGGTGAGGGTTGATGCTTTCACCTTGTCGATGAGTCCGGATTTTTTGTGCGTGGATTTGTTCCACGAATCCATGGCGTCCAGCACGGCGTCGGGCTGACGCACCACCAGCACCGGGCCTTCGGCGATGGTATTAAGATTGCCGTCGGTGACGACGATGGCGACCTCGATGATGCGGTCGGTTTCCGGTACCAGACCGGTCATTTCCATATCGATCCAGATAAGATTGTTTTGGTCTTGGGGCATGGCTGGTCTCGCTTGAGTGTCGAATGCGCGTCAAATGCGCCGTAAAATAGAGTATTGGTTCATTTTCTCATGATTCCCTACCGGCGCCCTCGATGACTGCACCCGTTTTCACCCTGATTTTCCTGCTGTTCGTGGCGATTAGCTTTGCGTTCGGCAGCATGCTCACCTTGCGGCACATCGCGCATATCCGCGCGCATCGGGCCGCTGTACCTGCTGAGTTCACCGGGTCGATCACGCTAGAAGCGCATCAAAAGGCGGCGGACTACACGATCACAAAAAATCGTCTTGGATTGATTGAAAGCGCTTTTGATTTGGCACTGTTGCTGGCGATTACGTTAGGCGGCGGCATGTTGCTGATCCACAACTTCGCCGCATCATGGTTCAGCGGGCCGTACGCGCTCGGGCTTGCGATTTTCGCCGGTTTGCTGATTGTTTCGTCGCTCATTTCCACGCCGTTCGATCTGTATCGCACGTTTGTGATCGAGCAGAAATTTGGTTTCAACAAGCTGACCTGGAAGCTCTACCTCATCGACGCGCTCAAAGGCCTGGCACTGTCTGCCGCCATCGGTGTGCCGCTGTTGCTCGTCACCTTCTGGCTGATGGAAAAAATGGGGGGTCTGTGGTGGTTTTATGTGTGGCTGGTTTGGCTGGTGTTTAGTCTCGCGATGATCGTGGTGTACCCGACCTTTATTGCGCCGTTGTTCAATAAATTTTCGCCGCTTGGCGATGTATCTCTCAAAGAACGCATCGAGAGCTTGCTGACGCGCTGTGGATTTGCTTCCAGCGGTTTATTCGTGATGGATGGCTCCAAGCGCTCCAGCCACGGTAACGCCTATTTCACGGGGCTGGGAAAAACCAAGCGCATCGTGTTTTTCGACACCCTCATCGAGCGCCTTTCTCCGCCTGAAATCGAAGCGGTGTTGGCGCATGAGCTGGGACATTTCAAACGCAAGCACATCACCAAAATGATCATCGGTCAATTCGCGCTCACGCTGGTGATTCTTGCATTGATGGGCTGGGTAATAGACAAGCCATGGTTCTACGAAGGTGTCGGGTTCCCACTGAGCGGCGGAGTGCCGCATGTAGCGATTTCACTGGCGCTGTTTTTTATGGTACTGCCCGTGTTTACATTTTGGCTCACGCCCCTGAAGAGCCTGATTTCGCGCAAACACGAATTCGAGGCCGATAGCTATGCCGCGCAGCAAGCGCAGGCGAGCGACCTCATCACAGCACTGGTAAAGCTCTACCGGGATAATGCATCCACGCTCACGCCCGATCCACTGCATTCAGCAGTATACGATTCACATCCGCCCGCAGCGATCCGGATCGCGCATCTGAAAGCAATGCAAACATGAGCACACTCACCCAGATGCACTGCGCGCCCGGCAGACAGGCAAGCGCGCTATCGGCTGACGATATTCGAACCAACTTGCGCGCGTTGAACGGCTGGGAGCTGATCGGCACCGAAATCAGGAAAGCATTTCCATTTAAAAATTATCACGAAACGATGGCC
>JBKJMK010000304.1:0-3667 GCA_046596005.1 Usitatibacteraceae bacterium
CCTTTCGGCGACGCTGACACCGACGCTGGATACGCCCTCGATTGGTGACGTGCGCCTGGAGCCCTCCTTGTCCGCGTTTGGTTACATGGAAGCGGCCATTGGCAATGTGTTCTTGAAATCGCTGCGCTTTGATTTTGTGAAGATCAAGGCGGGGGCCAAGCTGGCGGGCAGCTTTGCCTTGAAGGCGAGCCAGTTGGCGGATGCGGCTTATGCGTCCGACTACAAGCTGAGCCTGGAGGCGAGTGCCGGTGCGGGTGCCAATATTGCAGGGGTGCTGGCACTGCTGGGATTGACCAGCGTGAATGCACTGGAGCTGGTGATTTCGACCGACATCGCCAAGTCGCCTGCCGGGTTGGCGAGCGGTGCGGTGACGGCCGACAAGGCGAACTTTGTGACCGGCGATACGGTCAACTTTACGGTGAAGCTGGACCCGGCGACGGTGGATTTCCTGCCGATCATCGGGCCGTATAACGTCAAGAAGATTCAGTTGGTACGCAAGGTGGGCGGCACGGTATCCGTGGTGGGGTCGATCGATGCCATTCCGGGTGACAGCACGTTCAGCTTTGCATTCACCGCACCCGACTCGGGCACCTCCGCCCAGTTCTCGGCCTTTGTGGTGACGACGTTGCTGCCGCTGGAACTATTGAGCCTGGAACTGGGCAGTGTGCCCGCCACAGCGGAGGTGGCGATAATCGATGCCCAAGTACGCGTTTCACCGCCAGTCTGCGAGCCACCATTTTCGATAATTGTCACCGCCCCACCCAACCAGGCACTGCCCATGACACTGGTTAACGGTGGCACGATCATGCGGGTCGCGCAGCTATCCGAGTTTGTTTACACGGTGGATTATTCAACCGTCCTGCTGATCGGAGAAAGTAATTGTCCGACCGGGGGCAGTAACCGCGGGAGTTCAGATGCCTTCGTCAATCTGCAGATCATCCCGCGACGCTCGGGTACGTTGAAGGTCGAACATCAGGATGAGCCGCTTGCAAGAAGTCCATCCGTCAGTATTAGCACGATTCCGGTTGTTGCCGGAATACCCCTGCCACAGAAATATCTCAACATGATTGTCGATGGGTCTTTCACCAACGCCATCAATTTGCCCAGCACGCGGATCGCAACGCTCACCTTTACACCAGCGCCGTAACGCAGTGCCTGGCAGATGTTGCGAGGGCGCATGATCCTGCTTGCGCTAGCTTCATCGCAGCAACGCCAAGTCGCAAGCCGTCGTCGCCTGCAAGCAGCGTATTGGGGGACAGTGCCTGACCGACCGCCATTGATTTCTCACCGGGATTTCCGAGAACGAATTTACCGCGCCATGCAACGCGTCTTCGCTGTCGCGTATTCGCTTGCCATGCGTCAGCGCATGCGTTAATGTTCAGCCAATAAAAATAATGTTGTTGCGCACGGAACGTAGTCAGGGAGAATCCACCCCACGGAGTTTCGATGCTGCGCATGCGATTTGCTTTTCTCATACTGGTTGCCTTCCTGCTAGGCGCTGCACAGCCCACGCGAGGCGACGTCACACTCCTGACACTCGCCACCGGGCTCGCGTCGCCGGTAGATATCGCCAACGCTGGCGACAACAGTGGACGTCTATTTATCGTCGAGCAGTCGGGCAGAATCCGCATTATCCAAAACGGGACCTTGTTGACGACGCCTTTTTTGGATATTCAGACGGTCGTTCGCACCGGCGGTGAACGCGGCTTGCTTGGCCTGGCGTTTCATCCGCAGTACGCCAGCAATGGCCGCTTCTTCGTGTTCTATACATCCAGAGCGGCGACCGGAATCGCCAATGGCGATGTGGTGATTGCCCGCTACCAGCGCGCCGCGACAAATCCCGATCTTGCCGACGCGGCTTCCGGCCAGGTGCTTTTGTCAGTCCCGCATTCCACTTTTGACAATCACAACGGCGGTGCCCTCCGGTTCGGGCCGGACGGCTATTTGTATGTCGGCGTCGGCGATGGCGGCAGCGGTGGCGATCCATTCAATAGCGGGCAGGATCGCAATTCCCTGCTGGGAAAAATATTGCGCATTGATGTGGATAGCGCAGCGTTGTACGCCATCCCCCCCACCAACCCTTTCATCGGCATCGCGAACGTGCGCCCGGAAATCTGGGCGTACGGTGTGCGCAATCCATGGCGTTTCAGTTTTGATCGGCAGACGGGTGACTTCTACCTCGGCGATGTGGGCCAGGGAGATCGCGAGGAAGTGAACCGGATCGCGGCCGGAAACCCCGGCGGTGCAAATTTCGGCTGGAAGATATTCGAAGGCAATCGGTGCAATGCCCCTCTTCCGTCGGCACCGAATTGCACCCCGCCACCAGCGGCCTATGTACCACCAATATTCGATTACACGCACGCCGAAGGGGCCTCGATCACTGGCGGCTACGTGTATCGCGGATTGAGCACGCCGGATCTCGCGGGGAAGTATATTTTTGGTGATTTTTCGGCCAGCAAAATCTGGTTTAGCCCTGGCAACGCCAGCGCACTCTACACGCAACTCACCGGCACCGGCCTTTCACAGCAGGTCAGCACGTTTGGCGAGGGCGAAAGCGGGGAACTTTATCTGGCGAATTATTCCACTGGCACCATTCTCGGCTTCTCGTCGTCAGGCGACACGACGCCTGATGCGTTTGCTTTTTTCGCCGCGCGCGCGGTCGCGGCCAGTTCGCCCATCATTTCGAACACGGTCAGAATTACCGGGCTGTCGGCGAGCGCCGGTATCGCAGTCACCGGCGGCGCGTATTCCATCGGCTGCACTGCCATTTTCACCACCTCGCCCGCGATGATTGCCAACAACGAACCCGTCTGCGTGCGCCACACCAGTGGCAACGGCCCGAATGCCAGCGTCACCACCACGCTCACCGTCGGCAGCGTTAACGTCAACTTCACATCCACCACACTCGCGTTGATTGCGGTGCAGTCGCGCAAGCAACACGGAATCGCCGGTCCGTTTTATTTGCCAATTGACACCGCGCCAGTTGCACCCAGCCTCACCATCGAACCACGCGCCATCGGCAGCGGCCACACGGTTTATTTTCAGTTCAACAGCACCATCACCAGCGCAGGCAACGTCGCGGTCGTTGACGGCAATAATGTCGCGGTAGGCGCCACGGCAACCGCGTCAGGCAACGATGTCATCGTGACGATTCCCAACCTCGCCGACAACAAACGCATCACGATCACCCTCAGCGGTGTGATGATCACCAATGGCACCGTGAACACGCCGCCGGTCTCGATGGGTTTTCTGGCTGGTGATTTCAACAATTCGCGCAGCGTCAACGCGAGCGACATCAGCGCCGTGAAAGCGCGATCCGGGTCGCCTGCCTCGCAGACTAATTTCAAGTTCGATGTCGATGCCTCGGGCGAGATTTCCACGACCGATGTCTCGGCCGTGAGGGCGCGGACGGGGCTGGTGTTACCTTAGTGCCTTTCCACAAAACACTAGCACTGGCGCGGCTTTACAGCCATATATTGCCTGCGATGCGCGCCAGTGCTGGATCTACGCTCGTGAGCTTCCATTAACCTCAATAGTTCGTCATTCCAGCGGAGGCTGGAATCCAGTCCAGCGTATTTTCACGCACTTGCAGGCATTGGGACTCAGCCTGCGCAGGGACGACGGGGGGACGAGAAGTTCCCTCAATGACCCAGCGGAACGTCGCCTT
>JBKJMK010000285.1:0-3512 GCA_046596005.1 Usitatibacteraceae bacterium
ATCTGCTTGACCTTCGCCGACAGAGCGGAGATTTCATGCGGTTGCAAACTGCGGATAAAATTTTTCTCGCGCAAGAACTGCGTGAAACTGATGAGTCGTCCATGGCCTTTGGCGCAACGTGAATAGGAAAAGCGTCCGCCTTTGGCGAGGTCAGTCGTTTGTTTGAGAGTGACTGCGCAATGCGGACATTCGACCAGTATTTTCTGCAAATTTCGTCCGCAATTACGCGCTGCATGGATACGCTTGAACACTTCGATCACCGAACCAGGCGACAGCGAAGTGCTTTCCATGTGGTCGAACCAAATAACGTGACAGGGCCGGCAGACATCAATCTCGACCGGCGTACCAATATGCGCAGCCAGGGCGACGCTCTCCATCACGCCGCTGCAATTGGGGCAATGCATTGCTAGCCGGTTACGGCATTAATGCCAGCCTGCGCGATAAGCGCATCGTCCGAAGACTTGACGCCCGACACCCCCACCGCGCCGATGATTTCGCCGTTTACCACAATCGGCAAACCGCCTTCCAGAAAAGTAATTCCCTGCATCGATAGCGCCGAGAAGCGTCCGTTGTTCACCATGTCTTCGTCGCTTTTCGTCGGACGGCGCCGCAACGCGGCACTGTAAGCCTTGCCTTGTGCAAACGCGATACTGGAAGCGGCACACGCATCAAGGCGCAAGAAGCCCAGCAGATGGCCGCCGTCATCAACGACTGCGATACAAACCGCCCAATTGTTTTTTTTCGCTTCGTCCTCTGCGGCGGCGAGGATCTTATGCGTGTCCTCGAGAGTGAGATATGGTTTGGTTTTCATGTTCAGGGCCGTGAGTGAGATTTAAAGAATTATAAGCGCACCCATACATGCGAAGCCTCCCGCGTTGTGCCCGAGGCCGCGTTAGTCAAAGTCTAGCACTGGCGCGCCTCACAGGCGATAAATGTCTGAAACACCCCGCCAAATGGCGTTTTACGTTAGAAAATTTACGACCGGTGCTTAGATCAGGCCAGCATCAGCGTGGCGGCACGCACCTCGTGCAAAGTCGATTTCTGCAACGGCAGCGCGACCTCAATGCGCGTATCTTTCAAGTCGCGCAGCATATTGCCCGACAGCGGTTTTAGAAAATCGCTCCAGTACATCAGCGATGATTATGCCGTCCAACCTGATGAACACAACCAGCACGTTTGCAGCCGCTGCGTTCGCAATTGCAGTTGTTGCCTTGGCTGGTACTACTGAACGCGTGGTTTCCCGCTTTGGACTTGCTGCCACTCACTCTCCAGTTTTGCGCCAGTTTTATAATGGGGAACACGTACGATGAGCCGATAGTAGCGTTGAACAAACGCGTTTGAGCCTTTGATTTCGCTTGTCCAGTATTGGTCTGCGAGTTGCAGATTCTTCTTTTCATCCATCAGAAAATATTTGCGCGAAGCTTCGCCACCAAAAATGTAGAGCTTGCCATCGATTATTTTCCAGGTATCCGGATCGCCGCCCCAGGCAATCCCGTAGACGATGCCGTTCGAACAAAAACCACCATATTGCGGCGTGTACTTGGCGGGCTCTTTGGCAAACATCGCCTTGTGTTCTTCGCTAATGAAACGATACGTTGCGCCCTCGTACGTGGCTTTGATAGCCGGCTTGCCGCGAGTGTGTTTGCCGAGCGTGAAGTAGGCAACCGGATCATGACCCTGCAACATCAGGACGCTATCGACACCATCGGAAGTGCTGTTATACGGGCCGGGTGATGCGCAGGCGGCTAGCGTCATCGCGGCAACGATTGCAACTGCGAACTTAACAAGCCGTGTGTGGATCTGCCAATTTGCCATCTTTATTTCACGCCTTTCTGACGAATAATTCCTGTTACTGCTTGTGCAACTATACCTTCATTGCCCGGGCGACTTGCCTGCGCCCGGAGCAGGAAATGCGGTCTTGACGGTTGTCGAGAGACAGCATTTTCACTGCGGCGGTATAATTCGCCTCCCCGTAACAGAATTAAGTCACCATGAAACGCATTCGTAACAAGTCCCCCCGCCGCCTCACGCGCGATGCCGAGCGTTTGATTACCTTGTCCACTGGCTTGGCTGTCTCTGGCAGCCGTGCGGAGGATCGGGTTTGGGAGGCGGAAATTTCAACGCTTGTCGTGAAAGCAATCGAAGGCGGCAACGACCAGGGGCTCGATTCGGCGCTAGATCATACGTTCAAGAGCAATCCCATCGCCCACGATGTACTGGTTGAGCTTATCGAAGCGGCTGCAGAATCAACGGTGTTGAACGCGAATGGGACCAATTGGGATGTACTGCTGCTCGCGCTGCCGATGGTGGCGTGGTCGCGTTATGCAATTCCCTCCGGCCCGGTTTCCCAGGAGATCAACGATGCCGTAGTCATGCATTTGCAGGCGCATGTGCTTGCGCGTGACGCGCGCGCGGCCATGAGCCCCTATTTGTATAGCATCGACCAAATGCCGCACGATTTTTCCAGCGTGCGCAAGATGACCATCAAACTCGGCGATGCCGCCATCCACCAAACTCAACCCCGCTTTGATTTTTCCCGGGCACCTGAAACGGCACCATTACTCGCGGACTCGCGCTTTTTGCTCGCCGCCGTTGCTGTTCCCGAAGGTGCGCCACTATTTCGCTGGCAGGAGAAAACCGGGAAGCTTACGCGTACAGATTGTCTGGAACGCTGGGTTGCACAGGGGCGTCCGAATCTCGCGCGGCTGCTGCCTGGTACTGCGTTCGAATGTTGTCTGCCGGACGCCTATTTCCACAATTGTCGCGAATCTGACCGGCGCGTACGGCCTTATGCACTTCGCGCCGCCGTCGGTTTCCTGGAAGACACACTGAAGACCAACGCGGGACATTTACGCGCGATTATTGTCGGCATCGGCGACGAAATGGTCGACGAGTATCGCATTGCCTTCACGCAACGCGGACAGGACGAAGTTGTTCACGGCGTGGTGTGGCCGCTGTTCGGTCGCGAGGATGATGATCAAATCGAGATTGGCAAACCGACGCCGCGCGAAGAAATCGAAGCCATATTCAAGGAATGCAAGATCGGCGAAGTCCTGAAACTAACGGAGCTGTTCCCGCCCGAGTTCTGCGAAGACTGCGGCGCACCGCTGTTCATCGACGCAGATAAAGAAGTGGTGCACGCTGAGCTGCCTGAAGAGGCGGATGCGCCGCCTGCGCATTATCATTAGCGTTGTGCGCTGTTCACGGCCCCAAGGCAGTAGCGTATCAACACTCTGCTGATGTCAACGATTATTCCAGTTTCAAACACCGATGGCGCTTGGTGGCCCGTACTTTCATAGGTCAATGCGAAACCGCCATTGCCCACCAACCACATAAACGCACGTCCGGCCACGGTGCATTCTCGCGTTTTAAGTTCACACGTTCATAGGCAACATATGAACAAAACGGTGTCGTCCCCTGCATTAGGCTCACAATGACGCGGGGAAATTATTTTTTTGAGTGCTCATTAACCGCGTGACAGGACAGAAGCTGCATGAACGATCATATTCGCA
>JBKJMK010000372.1:0-3360 GCA_046596005.1 Usitatibacteraceae bacterium
CAGCGACAATAAACGTGACCAGCAATACCAGAAAGCGATTGACGATCGACCAGCGAATCAATCCGGCAATCATTTTTTTGCCTCTGCTGCATTCACTTTTGGCGTGATGGTCGTGATCTCGAAATTGCCATCCTTGCGGGCGGCGAATTCAAAATTCACCATGCCACCCTCAATGACGCCAACGGGCACCCCGGCCTTGGGCAATTTGAATTCCATGGTCATCGCACCCCATTTGAGCGATTCGATGGGCCCGTGCGACAGCGTCACGCTGTCCTTGCCGATTGCCTCGACCTTGCCCTGGCCTTTGTGCGAGTCACCCGCCATCCCCGGCGCATCGCTCATGCGGGTACCCGTGCTCTTGAGGCTTGCTTCGGAGTCGATCAGGAATTGCCCCGACAGCACCACCTTCATGCCTTTTTGCAAGCCACTCTTTATTTCCGTCATGCCATTGGCTTCTGCACCGATCTCGACATCGGTGGGTGCAAACTGCTGCTTGCCATCCTGCCCGCTGTCGGCAACGATGACCACGCTGCGCTTGCCGGTCTGGATCACCGCTTCTGACGGCACCAGCAGGACTGCCTGCTTCGGTGACGTCGATGCCGCCACACTAATCATGGCGAACATGCCCGGCACCAGGCTGCCCTTGGGATTGGCGACTTCAACCCGCGCCTTCAAGGTTCGTGTAGCGGCATTGACCTCCGGCAGCAACGCCGTGACGCGGCCTTTGAACACTTCGCCGGGATACGCGGGCACGCTGGCTTCGACGCTGCTGCCGGGTTTCAGCCACGCCACCTGCGTTTCCGGTACATCGGCATTCACCCATACGGTTGAGAGACCGTTGATGCGGAACAGCATTGCACCCGGCATCACCGTCATGCCTTCGCGCGCCGTCAGTTCGCCAACGATGCCACTGATGGGTGCCACCAGCGTGACGCGCGGCCGGGTCTTGCCGGATGTTTCAACGGCGGCCACCACCGCCTCGCTCATACCCAGCAAAATGAGTCGCTGGCGTGCCGCCTGGCGCAGTGCTTCATTGGCTTGCGGGCTTCTTTTCAGCGCCAGGTATTCTTCCTGCGCGGCCACCCATTCGGGCGCAAGAATCTCCGCCAGTGGCTGGCCTTTACTGACCGGATCGAGCGGCGCGCGCACGAACAATTTTTCAATAAAGCCACCGACACGCGCCTGCACCAACGCCACGGCGCGCTCATCGAAGGCGACTGCCCCGACCACCTGCACCTTCTTGTCGAGCGAGCCTTGCGTCACTTCGCCGGTACGGATGCCGAGGTTTTGTACGACGCGCGAACTGATCCTGACCGAACCGCTATCGTTACCTGCGCCTCCGTCATCGCCAAACACCGGCACCAGCATCATGTCCATGAACGGTGATTTACCCGGCTGATCGAATTTCTGCTGCGGGTACATCGGGTCGTGGTAGTAAAGCGGCTTTTTGCCGGTGGCAGCGGCCGCTGCGGCTGAGGCATCCGCCTGCATGGAACTGCCCGCCATCGAACGCTGCATACCGAACCAGTAACCACCACCAATGCCGGCGGCGACAAGTCCCGCGGCAGCGAGCGCGATAATAACGTTGCTTTTCATTGCGAATCCTTGTTGTACGGCAGCAGGAAATTGAGCTGCGCCCATGCGCGTGCCAATTCGCCGTGGGTCTGAAGTTGATTGAGGCGGGTTTCGATTTCACTCTTGCGCGCGTCGAGCACGGGTGCGAGCTCGCTCTTGCCGCCACGGTAGCTTGCGAGCGTCATCTCGGTGCGTTCGTGTGCCAGTGGCAGCAGCTCGTCGGCATAGCGTTGCAAACGGGCCTTGGCGGCGTTCCAGTCGGCGAGCATTATTTCGATTTCAGCCACATGTGCCCGCCGCGCGTCTTCTGCCTGTGCGCGCACTTGCTCGATCAGCGCAACCTTGGATGCGACCGCTGGATCCTGTCGGCGGCTCTGGAAGATGGGCAGATCGATACGCACGCCAATTGACAACATATTCGAGTAAGCCGGTCCGCGCTGCGCGAAAGCGACTTCGAGAGACCAGTCGGGACGCCGGGCTGCATCGGCGAGCTTCATTTCAGTCGTTGCCATCGTTTCCAAGGGCGCATACATGGCGAGTTGCGGATGTGCGTCGAGATTGTTTCTAATTTCCGGTTGAGGATGCGTCAACTGGTCGAACGAAGGTGCCGCATCCAGCGGTTGCCTGGCCGACGCACCGATCCAGCGTGACAGGTTTGCCTGCGCGCGGGTGACATTGCGTTCGGCCTCGGTGATGCGGTCGCCCAACTGGGCCACCGCCATGCGAGCCGAGAACGGATCTGCCGCCTGGCCTTTGCCCCCGGCGAGAAGGGCCAGCGCTGCCGTTACCTGCAGTTCGCTTTCGCGCGACAGCGCTCTCAACAGGTCGAGCTGGCGTTCCGCGAAATAGCGCTCGATCCATGCAAGCGCCACGTCACGGCGAAGATTCAGCTTGGTCAGCGAGAGAATCGCTGTTTCCTTTTGCACCTCCGCAGTAGCGCGATCACCACGCAACTGGCGCTTTTCGGCGTGAGTGAAATCCTGCATAAAACCAATTTTGCGCATGGTCATGAAGTCGCGCGTGAGATTGAATTTATCGGCACCGTCAATCGGTACATTGTCGATACCGACGATGAGTTTCGGGTCGGGGAGTTCGCCCGCGCCCAGGCTTATCTGTTGGGCGGCACGCAGCACCGCCGCCTGCGCATCAATTTGCGGGGCATCGCCAGACGCGATACGCTGCGCATCCACAAGTGATAGTAAAGGGGCGGCGTGACTTCCAGCAGCGGAAAGTGCCAACCCTATCAGGGCGAAACGCAACAGACGAACAGACAGTCGTGGGTCTAGACGGATATACATTGACACCTCCAGCAGAAACGAAAAAACCGGACTCCGACGGAGTCAGGCGCTCATGCGGTGCGGAGGATCAGATGCGGAAACAGCAGTTGCAGATCGATAGCGGCGGGGAGGTGGCGTGCAGCAGCGAAGGCTTCGTAATCGTTAGCGGGACAGACGCGATCCAGTCGAGCGAAAGTGTGGCGAAAACCGCCGGCGCAAATAAGACGGAGACTGGTGATTGCGGCGTGTCATTGACGTTTTGCTCCCCGTTTTCGCAGTGCTTCTGACAAAGGGCCGGGGACCCGCCAGCGCGCTCGCCAGAATTTGCTTCACTTGCGCTGACCACAGTGACAGCGTCGTCAAGCCCCATGAATTGCAATGGACAGGCATAAGCCGACACCGCAAGCTGCGCGAAAAGCACAGTGGCGATGCCGACCAGACTGACTAATTTGCGCGTCAAGCGATTCATGATGATGGCGGTTGCTTTCTTGGACGGAACTGACTCACG
>JBKJMK010000053.1:0-3412 GCA_046596005.1 Usitatibacteraceae bacterium
TGCGTGCGCGATTCGCTGTCATTCATGCGCAGTTGGCGGTTAATAATGGCGACCGCGTACGTGATGCCTTGCGACCATATCTTTTGAATAAGTCCGGCGCACACATATCGCAATCGACCCCGCAAACGGCTGCAGCGGTGGCGCTGCCATGAAGCCCGCCAAGCCATGCGGCTGAATATGCATCTGCAAATTTGTGGTGTCGATGAGGCTGGTCGTGGCCCGCTGGCTGGTGCCGTCTATGCCGCTGCCGTGATCCTCAATCCTGCACAAACCATTCACGGGCTTGCCGACTCAAAAACGTTGTCGGAAAAAAAACGTGTGGCACTGGACACTGAAATTCGTGACAAGGCGTTGGCATTTTGTGTCGCGCAAGCGAGCGTTGCAGAAATTGATGCACTCAATATTTTGCAGGCGACGTTGCTGGCGATGAAGCGTGCGGTTGAAGGGTTGAGAGGTTTGATACCCGTGCGATATGAGGTCGTGGTCGATGGCCTGCATGTTCCGAGCATTACGTCTCCGTGTCGGGCGGTCGTCGAAGGCGACCGACTCATCGCGGAGATTTCCGCCGCATCGATTCTCGCCAAGACCGCGCGCGACCGTGTGATGTGCGAACTTGACAGCCACTACCCGCAGTATGGTTTTGCGCGACACAAGGGTTACGGCACCCGCATTCACCTTGAGGCGCTGATGTCGGTCGGGCCTTGTGAAATCCATCGCCAGAGTTTCGCGCCGGTACGAGAAGCAGGGAGGCGTATGTTGTTTACGTCGTCACAGCAATGATGAATACTTTCTCCTCTATCCGGGCTATTTACGCAGATCTAGCACTGGGGCGGATGGCAGCCAATAAATGCCCTGTAGACCGCGTCAGTACTAGTGTTTCGATGTTCAATACATGAAAGTCATACGTTCTCGCGACAATACCTTCGTCAAGCAACTTGTTGCGCTGGCGCATTCATCGCGCGAACGCAAGAAAGCCGCGCTGACGGTACTCGATGGCATCCACCTAATATCCGCGTACGTCGACGCCATCGGCGAACCTGTAGCCGTGGCGATCAGTGAATCTGCCGAAGTTCGGCCAGAAGTCCTGACACTTCTCGCCCGGTGTGGCAGCGCCGGCCAGCACTTGTTAGCGGACCCGCTGATGACGGCCGCCTCTACCCTGGATTCGCCGGCATTCATGATGGCCATCGTGCCCACGCCTGTTGCGCGGGTGCTTGCCGAAAATGTGGACACGGTTTTGGCGCTCGAAGATGTGCAGGACCCGGGAAATGTTGGCTCGATGTTACGCAGCGCTGCGGCAGCGGGAGTGCGGCATGTTGCACTTTCAAAAACCTGTGCGTTTGCCTGGGCACCAAAAGTGCTTCGTGCCGCGCAGGGTGCGCATTTTTCGCTCAATATCAACGAAGGCATTGACCTCGTCGATTTCCTCAAACGTTATCAGGGACAGTCGCTTGCGCTGGTTGCCCAGGCGAAGAATTCAAAATCGCTGTTTGCGGCAGATCTTTCCAAGCCAACAGTGCTGCTTATCGGCAATGAGGGTGCGGGGTTATCAACGGCGGTGGCAAATGCGGCGACCCATCGCGTCACGATTCCCATGCCCGGAAAAATGGAATCACTCAACGCCGCCGCGGCCGGCGCGATCTGCCTGTTCGAGCTTGTGCGTCAGCGTCAACATGCGAAGTAGCGCGCCACGGATGTGTGCAAACGGGTCAATATCTTGAAAAACGACCAATCCAATCCGCCACTCATGGTTCGCAATTACCGATTCTTTGAATTGGTAATGGTGGCCTTTGTTGCGGTATACCTTTGTTCAAATCTTATCGGTCCTGCGAAAGCGGCACAAATCAATACGCCGTGGCTCGAGTGGCTCGGCGTGTCCAATTTCGCCTTCGGGGCCGGGGTGTTGTTCTTCCCGCTCAGCTATGTTTTTGGCGACATCCTCACCGAAGTGTACGGGTATGCGCGTGCGCGCAAAGTGATCTGGGCGGGCTTCGGTGCGATGGCGTTTGCGGCCCTCATGGCCACCGTCGTCGTGGCCTTGCCGCCCGCACCCGGCTGGCCCAATCAGGCCGCATACGAAACGGTGTTCGGGCAAACGCCACGCATCGTGATGGCCTCGATGATTGCGTATTTTTGCGGCGAATTCGTCAATTCATTTGTACTGGCAAAAATGAAATTGGCCAGCGATGGAAAGCGTATGGGCTGGCGCTTCGTGGTGTCAACGATATTCGGCGAGGGTATCGATTCGCTGCTGTTCTACCCGATCGCTTTCTACGGCATCTGGGGCAACGATTTGCTATTGAAGATCATGGCGGCGCAATGGCTGCTAAAGGTGATTGTCGAAGTCGTGATGCTGCCCGTGACCTTGCGCATCGTGAAGGCGCTTAAAGCCGCCGAAACTGAGGATTACTATGACCGTAATACCAATTTTACGCCGTTCTCATTAAAAACATGACGCCCGCAGACTGGTTGGGCTCCGTTGCGGGTTTCTGTACCACGATCGCTTTCCTGCCGCAGGTTTTGAAAGTCTGGCGCTCGCGCTCGGCGCGCGATATTTCGTTGGGCATGTACGCAATTTTTACCATCGGCATCGTCTGCTGGCTGGCGTACGGATGGATATTGGCAATCTGGCCCATCATCATCGCCAACATCGTTACGCTGGTGCTGGTCGCGGCACTAATCGCGATGAAAGTGCGCTGGGGCTAGCCAAGGTTTCTATAGTGCCAGTTCTTTGTCGTAGTTATTATTGCGATCAGTTAAGGCTCCGTGCCAATCGAAAACTAAAAATAATCTGAAGTGTTGTGCCCGGATCGCCCGCTCAAACTCAATGTTTATTAGTCGCTGTTGGGTTCTCCGCTGGCAGCGCTGGGTTGCCTAAGTCACGTTCGCAAGCACCTCGCCGCAATTCCAGCAAAGCTCGAATTCGCCCGGGTTGGCCTCTCCACAGGGAGCGCAAATCTTGATCGCCGTTTGCGCGGGCCGCTGTTCGTAGTCGGCAATCACCGCGCGCGCATGCTGCTCCTGGTGCGGCTGTGAAATCCAGATTTGCGGATACGCCGAACCCATCGGTACGTCACCCATTGCGGCCATGGCGTATTCGTTGAAAATATGCGTGGCAATGCCGGCCTGTTGGAGAAGATCCTTCACCAGGTGTGCGTCGGCAAGATTTGCGGCGGTGTAGATGCGTTTCACGACAACATCATCGCATGCGGACGCCAAATGAAAAAGGCCGCACGACATTCATCGTGCGGCCTTTTCTTGACTGCCGGACCAGCTAAAGCTTTGCTTTAGAAGCCGAACGTCACGGCTGCAGTGACGCCATCCTGTTTCACATTCTGCTTGCTGGACACTGCTGTATAGGCTACTGATAGCCCGACACGTTCGGTGAGCATACCGCGAATACCAATCGTGC
>JBKJMK010000104.1:0-3477 GCA_046596005.1 Usitatibacteraceae bacterium
GTTTCCAATGCGGAAAGCTCGAGGCTTACCAGATTGCTGTTTGCAATATTAAGGATAGAGAGCCCGAATTTACCAGCGGCGCCGGCCACAGGAAGATCCACATTGGGGACAACGGGCAACCCGGAATTCCCTTGTGCGATCGCCAATGACGAGCTATCGGTAGGCGCAAAGCCGACATTACGGCCATCTCTGTTAGCACCTGCCAACACACTGAACCGGGTACCAAGTTCACGCGAGAATTTGTCGTCAGCAATAACAATACGCGCCTCAATCATGACCTGACGTACCGGCACATCAAGTTGCGCGATCAGCTTCCTGACTTCATCCAGCTTGGTCGGGGTGTCGTTAACGAAAAGTGTGTTGGTGCGGGGATCAGAGGTCGCTCTTCCACGCTTGGAAAGTATGTTTTGATCCTTGTTCGTGATCAACCCTTGAACGTCGGTCGCTTTCGTATATGACAATTGAAAGCTTTCAGTACGGAGGGCTTCGAGCTCCGAAATTTGCTGGCTCGCCTCAAGTGCTAATTTTTCCTTTGTTGCAAGTTCATCCGACGGCGCGATCAGCACCACATTGCCACTTTTGCGTTTCGACAATCCCTTCGCCTGAAGAATAATATCGAGCGCCTGATCCCAGGGGACGTCTTTCAGCCGCAAGGTAAGGCTGCCACCAACGGTATCGCTGGTAATAATATTTAGCCCTGTAAAGTCGGCGATAACCTGCAATACCGCACGTACTTCCACGTTTTGAAAATTCAGGGATAATTTTTCGCCGTTGTAGCCCAAACCCTGCACTAACTTGTTCGGATCTTCCTTAAGCTGTTTCACTTCAACGATGAACTGTGTGTCGGTTTGGTATGCCGAATACTCCCATAACCCTTTGGGCTCAATAATCATCCGTGTGGTCGCACCCTGGCTTACCAAATCCACCAGGCGTACAGGTGTGGCGAAGTCGAGGACATCAAGACGGCGCAATAAATTACGTGGTGCAGTGGTGTTGACAAAATCAACGATGATGTTCTTGCCCTGAAGCCGGATGTCGATGCCGGTATTGGGCGAAGACAGATCAACGATAACCCGGCCTTCGCCGTTCGCACCGCGTCGAAAATCAACATCGCGGATGCTGAATTTCTGCTCGCTCGATGCAGGTGTGCTTTCCGCAAATTTTGTCGTCTGCGCCGTGTCTTTCACCACGCTCGGCAAACCACCGTCGATAGTGAGCACCAAAGACTTCCCCTCCAACGCGGTCACATAAGGCAGACTTCGGGTCAAATTGACAACCATGCGGGTGCGGCCCGAGCTCTCTACGACACTCACGGAACGCACATCTCCTTCGCCGATCTCGACCGTACTCTTGCCCAGGCCATTGACGACGTTGGGCAGATCAAGGGCAATGCGGGCCGGGTTAGTAACGGTAAATCCTGGTGGTACGACAGTCAGAGCATCTTTGAAGTTGACGCGGACGATGACCTTGCCGCCTTGCAATGTTGACGTGTTAATGAATTCAAGAAGATTTGGCTGCGCCTGTTGCGCGATAACGCTGAGGCTTAAAAGCATCCCCATCACGGTGGTAATGCCCGTAAACAGGCTAAATACCGTCCCAGACGCGCGTGCGTCCGATTTGGTTAAAGTTAGATCGGTATAGCTCACTGTTACCTCCCAGTTCCTTCGAGCAGAGGCAGCACGCTTTGGCGTTCTGTCCAGTCTCCGGCGGTGTCTTGTACGATTTCTTTGAGTTTTACTTCTGTATCATTTATCTCAGTGATCAGCCCAAAATTCTGCCCGAGATAGTTGCCTTTCTTAACCCGATATAACGTTTTTTCCGCCTTCACAAGAGCATATGTCGCACCCAATTGTGTAAGGGTGCCGACCATTTTCAATTGCTCGAGAGGGAAAGCCTCAAGTGGCTCCTTTCGGCGATTCAAATCAGGTGCCAAGCCGCCACCAGCGCCTTCGTTTTGTTTAACCGCTAATTTGCGTGGCTTGAACGGGTCGGGAAGATCAAAACCTTCATACGCAAACGGCGCGAACGGTTTGACTTGCGGAAGCGGGTCGATTTTTCGTGGAGCACTTTTGTCGGACTCTTTGACGAACGTGCGAAGATCAGAAAAACCCTCGCCACATCCAAATAGAGTAATGGCGGGCACCAGTAATACGAGGAAATTTGCGGCGCGCATCGTCACTTAGCCCCCGGCTTCCCAGGCGCACCTTTCGTGGTCTTACGCTGTGCCGCGACTTCCTCGGGATCGAGGTAGCGGTAGGTTTTTGCTACAGCATCCATGGACAAAACCCCATCCTTGCCCGTAAGAATATTCAGGTCACCCAGCAACACGATTCGCGGTAGCTTGGATATGTCACTCGCGAATGCGCCGAGATCGTGATAGTTTCCGTTCACCCTGATACTTATCGGTCGCTCGGCATAAAACTCCGTCACATTCTCGGTTGCTGCGGGTTTGAACAAGTCAAATTGCAATCCCCGCCCCAGACCTGCCTGGTTGATGTCAATCAGTAACGCATCCATTTCAGACCGGGTCGGCAATTGTTTAAGCAATGCGCCAAACGCTTGCTCGATCTCAGCGCGCTGCTGTTGATAAGCCTCGAGGTTAACCGCAAGTTTTTTCTTTTCTACGAAAACCGTCTTGAGATCAGCCTCTTTTTTCTCTTCCTTGTCCAGGTTTTCAAGTTGCGCCTGATAAAACACGAAGAAACCAGCCACTAAAATCAGAATAAAGATCAAAAACATTGATGCGACCTTAAACGGCCACGGCCATCCGCCTGGATTCTTTGTATCTAACTGTTTGAGCTCTTCAAGCCACTTATTCATGTTTTTTTCTCCGCTGGCATCGCGGGATTCGCACCTTTTGGTGCGCCCTTGCCATCGTCGGCCTTCACTCGCTTGATAAGGAAATCAAGAATGAACTCGTTGGCGCGCTGGGTATTAACTGTGACTGCGGTAATTTGAACGAGATTCGGATTACCAAGATACGGTGAGGCTTCGATGTTTCGCATAAAGGCCGAAACCCGGGCATTGGATTGCGCGTAACCGGTGACGCTGATCTTGGCACCGGTCTGTCTGATGGACTTGAGGTACAACCCTTCTGGTAGTTGGCGCAATAGCTGATCCAATAAATAGACTGGCTCAGAGCGATTACTTTGCAATCCTTCTACGACCTGTTTTTTCGATAACAACGAAGCCGTCTCTTCACGAATTCGCTTGATCTCGTCAATTTGTTTGTCGAGTTTAGCGATTTCGTCCGTGAGATATTTATTACGGCCTTTTTGGTTGTCGATTTGCGCGTCAAAAACAACCCATAGGAGGCCTGCAACCGCAAGGCCAAAAGCTGCCGCCAAGCCCGCTAGAATTGCAAACTGCTTTTGCCGCGCTTTGCGTTTCTCTTCGCGGTGAGGGAGAAGGTTTATGCGAATCATGCGGGGTCAAACCTTCGCATTGCAAGTCCACACGCAACCATAAGTGCCGGCG
>JBKJMK010000118.1:0-5516 GCA_046596005.1 Usitatibacteraceae bacterium
GGTCCCGCAGGCGATCACATCGCCAGGCACCAGTGTCATGTCGCGCGAGATCAGACTCACCAACTTTGCTGGCGGGAAAATCATGTCGGCAACCGGATAGTTCTGCCGCTCCTGACCGTTGAGTACCGTCCTGATCGTCAGCGTCAGCGGGTCAATCCCGGTGGCAATGACCGGGCCGAAGACGCCGAAGGTATCGAAACTTTTCGCGCGCGTCCATTGCGCGAAGCTCGCGTCCTTGAACAATAATTCCGCAGCGGTGACGTCGTTGATACAGGTGTAACCAAAGATGAAGTCGGTGGCATCAGCCTCACTCACG
This sequence comes from Usitatibacteraceae bacterium, assembly GCA_046596005.1. Classification (GTDB taxonomy): domain Bacteria; phylum Pseudomonadota; class Gammaproteobacteria; order Burkholderiales; family Usitatibacteraceae; genus UKL13-2. Next base: position 317 of record JBKJMK010000118.1, read on the forward strand.
GCGCTGCAGCGTTTGCCGATCACGATACCCAGTTCACCCTCATAAACGACCTTCCCGGAATATGCGCCGGGTGCGCGGATCGGCTTGTCGTGCGGATGAAAGGCATTATTGCCCTTCAGAAAATAGAGCGGCTCGGCAGGAATGGCCTGGTTCAATTTTTCCGCCAGTGCATGAAAATTATTCCACAGCGCGATCATTTTGCCGGGCTGGCAGGGCGTCAACACGATTACTTCGTTCAACGCCAGCATTTCGCCAGTGGCGACGGGTTCGGCAAACATGTCACCACGCCAAATGGCAATGGCATCGCCGTCGAGTGTGCCAAAGCCAATCACACCGTTATGTTCGTACCGTATCCAATGTGTCACGTCTGCCCCTTTATTCAAGCCGCCATTGTGCAGTGTGTATGTGCCCACGTCGAACAATTCGCGTCATTGACTTTCGCGCCGGCGAATGCACTGTGCATATCGGTTCGCAAACAAAGTGCATCTGAATAAATTGATTTTACGCGACGCTTTCTGCGCGATGATTTCGCTGTTATTCTCATGCACCCGCCATCTGGAGCAGTCAACATGTCCGACGCCCATCAATTCGAAGCAACCCTCCGCTGGCCCGCCGCCCAGACGCAACCATTGCCACCGGAGCCGGCGTTCTCGCGCAACAGCCTCCTTGGCGGTGCCGGCAAGCCCGACGTACCGGCCTCCAGCCCAACGATATTCGGCGGCGACGCCACCCGCTACAACCCGGAAGAGTTGCTATTGATGTCACTCGCGCAGTGCCACATGCTGACTTACCTCGCCATCGCGGCAAAAAAACGCATGACAATTCTGGCCTATGAAGACCGGGCGACCGGGACATTGGCTGTTGGCGAAAATGGCGTTGAGGGGAAAATGTCCATGCAGGAAGTCGTCCTGCATCCGCGCGTGACCGTTGCGAAAGGCACCAACCTCGCTGATGCGCAGGCGATACACGAAAAGGCCCACGCCAATTGTTTCATCGCCAATTCGGTGAATTTTCCGGTGAGGCATGAGGCACAGATTACCGAACGGTGAACCGGGGTTACCCCGATTTCCGGTTCGCACGCTTGTTAGTTACCTGCTTTCCTGCCGCCGCCCGCAACGCCGCGCCATACCCGCTCCCGGCCCACTCGGCCATCAACACCGCGCTCTCCAGCGCATCCTCCGGGCACTGGAAGTAACCCAACGAAACCTGCTTCCCCTTGCTCTTCGATTCATACACGAACGGCAAAAGGCCGCGCGCATCAAATTGCCCGCGATTGATTTCATCCGCTTTCAGATAAAACGTATCGTCGATGACAACACCGAAGATCAGGCCATCCCGGTAAATACCGTGCCCGCCAAACAATGCCTTTGCCGATACATTGCCAAACGCCTGAAGCAGTTCCAAGAGATAATTCACGAATTCATTCTGCCTGGCCACAAATTCTCCCGATGAAAACGCTGCCTGAGTTGTCCCGTGATCTCGCCCTTGGTAAAACCACTGCCGAAAAACTGGTGCGTGCCTGCCTTGAAAAAATCACCGACCTTGCGGGCGAGGGGCCACGGGCATTCATTAAAGTCTACGCCGACGAGGCTCTCGCTGCAGCGATTGCCAGTGATGCCGCACGCGCCGGGGGTGCGGTCGCGTCAGCGATGGCGGGCATTCCGATTTCGATCAAGGACCTTTTCGATATCCAGGGTGAGGTAACGCGCGCGGGCTCCAAAGTGCTCGCCAATGCGCCGCCTGCCGCCGTTGATGCCCCCGCAATCGCCCGTCTGCGCGCGGCCGGGGCCATCATTATCGGCCGCACCAACATGACCGAATTCGCCTATGGCGCACACGGCATGAATGCACATTACGGCACGCCGCTCAACCCATGGGATCGCAACGCAAAACGCATTCCCGGTGGCTCAACATCCGGCGGCGCCGTGAGCGTGACCGATGGCATGGCCGCTGCGACGATCGGCTCCGACACCGGTGGCTCGGTGCGCATTCCGTCGGCACTGTGCGGCATCACTGGCTTCAAACCGACGCAGGCACGCGTGCCGCTCACCGGTGCATTTCCGCTTTCATTTACCCGCGATTCGATCGGGCCGCTCGGCCATTCTGTTACGTGCTGCGCATGGCTCGACGCGATCATGGCTGGTGCTCCCGTTGAAACTCCCGACGCCCCCTCGCTTAAAGGTTTGCGGCTTGGTGTTCCGCAAACCATCCTTCTCGATGATCTCGCGCCGCAAGTGGCGGACGCATTTACGCGCGCGCTCAGCACGTTTTCCAACGCCGGCGCCATCATTGAAGAATTTGATTTTCCAGCACTGCAGAATGAACTCGATGGCAGCAAAAAAGCCAATTTCTCCGCCGTTGAGGCCTATGCATTGCACCGGCAACGATTGGCAATGCACCTGGATCAGTTCGACCCCCGCGTTGCCAAACGCCTGCTGCTGGGGGCCAATATTAACGCTGCCGATTATGTCGACTTGCTGCAACTCCGGCAGTCGCTGATCGCATCGGCCAACGCGACAACACAGCGCTTCGACGCCCTGCTTGCGCCCACCGTGCCGATCGTGGCACCGACGATTGCCGAAATGGAATCGTCGGACGACATGTTTTTCAAATTGAACGGCTTGTTGTTGCGCAATTGCGCGCCGTTCAATGTGCTGGATCGGCCGTGCTGGTCACTGCCCTGTCATCATTACGGCGATGCGCCAGTCGGCTTGATGGTCGTGGGCGAGACAATGCGTGACACGCGCTTGCAGGCAATCGGCCTGGCACTTGAAAAAGCGCTGGCGCCCAGCCGTTAAAAGCCGCGATTTTTCCGCTTGGTTTCTTCCGCCTCTTTCATATCCGCCGCCATTTTTTTCTCGGCCATCTTTTTGTCCCAGCCTATCATTGGTGTAATCACGTTCCACCACAACATGAGTAACCCAAATGGGGTCAGCACCCAGATCCAGCTCCAGTTTCCGACCGGCGGAATATCGAGAATTTTCAGCAGGAAAATGATCACAAAAATAATGGCGAGTGGCATGTCGAACTCCTGAAGCGAAAGAATATGACCAACAAATTAGCACAAAGTACGTCGCCTTACCTGCAACAACATGCGGACAACCCGGTCCACTGGCAGGAATGGGGTCCAGAGGCGCTGCAACAATCCCGCGCGACCGGCAAACCGATCTTGCTGTCGGTCGGGTATTCGGCCTGTCACTGGTGCCATGTGATGGCGCATGAGTCATTTGAAGATGAATCTGTCGCGGCGGTCATGAACGCGTTATTCATCAATATCAAGGTTGACCGCGAGGAGCGGCCGGATATTGACCAGATTTACCAGACCGCGCACGCAATGCTCACCCAGCGTTCTGGCGGCTGGCCCCTGACGATGTTCCTCACACCGGAAACCAAGCCATTTTTTGGCGGGACCTATTTCCCCAAAACCGCCCGCTATGGTTTACCGGGCTTCGGCGATTTGCTCGGCCGCGTGGCGCAGTATTATCGTGACCATCAGGACGATATCGGCGCGCAGAACGAACAACTGCTCGCGGCGCTCAATCGCACCACATCGCGCAGCGATGATCGCGTTGCAACGGCCGATTTTACCCGCGAGCCAATTGACACTGGCTTTCAGCAGATTTCCCGATCATTTGACGCCAGGCGAGGCGGATTTGGTGAGGCACCAAAATTCCCGCATCCTGAAATGATTGAATTCTGCTTGCGCCGTTATGCTGAATCCGGCAGCACGACAACACAAAATGCGGCGCGCCACATCGCCTGTTTCACACTGGAGCGCATGTGCAAGGGCGGCATTTTTGATCAATTGGGTGGCGGCTTTGCGCGCTACTCGGTGGATGCCGACTGGACAATTCCGCATTTCGAGAAAATGCTTTACGACAATGGTCCGCTACTGAGACTGTTGGCGGATGCGTGGCTGGTTGCCGAAGATACAGAACAAAAAGCGCTGTTCAAGCGTGCGGCAGAGAATACGGCAGCTTGGGTGATGCGGGAGATGCAACCAGGCGGAAACGCGCTGTCAGATGGATATTTTTCCACGCTGGACGCTGACTCTGAAGGTCATGAGGGCAAGTTTTACGTCTGGACGCTGCATCAAATCGAGCGATTGCTGACGCCGGACGAGTATCGCGTGGTCACGCTCCACTACGGGCTTGATCAGCCGGCCAATTTTGAAGTGCATTTCTGGAATTTGACGGTGGCAAGGCCGCTCGCGGACGTGGCGGAAGCGCTCGCCTGGCCCAGTGCGCAATGCCAGGCGCTGCTGACTGCTGCACAATCTACGCTGTTTACTGAGCGCGAGACACGTATCCGCCCGGGTCGCGACGAAAAAATCCTCACCAGTTGGAACGCGTTGATGATCGAGGGCATGGCGCATGCCGCGCGAATATTTGGGCGGTCTGACTGGCTGGCGTCGGCGCGACGCGCGCTCACATTTGTGCGCAACACCATGTGGAACCACGAAACGCAACGATTGTTCGCCACCCACAAAGGCGGCAAGACGCACCTGAATGCGTATCTTGATGATTACGCCTTCTTGCTGAAAGCGCTGATCGAAGTTTTGCAGGCTGATTTCCTGGCAGAAGACCTGCAGTTCGCGCAGCAACTTGCGGACGTGTTGCTCGATCAGTTTGAAGACAGCGCAAACGGCGGATTTTATTTCACCAGCCACGATCACGAGCAACTCATCCAGCGACCAAAGCCGGGCCATGACAATGCGACGCCATCGGGCAACGGCATCGCCGCGTTGGCGTTGCAGCGACTCTCCCATCTCACCAATGATGTGCGTTATGCGGATTCATCGCGAAAGGCGCTTGCTTGTTTTTTTGAACAGATGGAAGACCATCCTTCCAGTTTCGGCAGCTTGCTAATGGCGCTTGAGGAGCACTTGCTGCCGCCCCGCCTGGTGATACTCGCTGGACCCGCGAATGACCTCCAACCTTTCAAAGCTGCGCTGGCGAGCACTTACTTGCCGACGGCTATCGTGCTTGCCGTCGCCAATGGCACTGATGCGCTGCCTGTCGCCATCGCACGCCCCGCGACTTCCAAGGTCAACGCCTATGTTTGCCAAGGCGTTACCTGTCTAGCGCCGCTTAACGACATCTCCGGATTGCAAGAAGCACTAAAAATGCCTAGAATTCCGGGTTGACCCACACCTGAAACGCGCCACGTTCAATTTCCCTGGAGAACACATGAAACGCAT
>JBKJMK010000175.1:0-2605 GCA_046596005.1 Usitatibacteraceae bacterium
ATTATCGAGAATGGTTTTGTTCTCATAGCCGAGCGCGGCCTCTTTCAAATGGATCAACTGGCGCGGCTTGGCGTCGGGCTCGCGAAATGAAAACTCGAACGGCGAATCGATATGGGCGGCGGCGATCAGCTCCATCCGCTCCAGCGTCTTCACGCGGCTTTGCGCCTGTTTGGCTTTGGTGGCCTTGGCTTTAAAACGGTCGATAAACGAATGTAGATGCGCGATCTGCTTTTGCTGCTTGGCAAAGGCCGAAGATTGCAACGCAAACTGCGCTGCGCGCGCACGTTCGAAGGCAGAGTAATTGCCGGTGTACTCGTTGAGTTTTTTGTTGTCCAGATGCACCACGATTTTCACCACGTTATCGAGAAAATCCCGATCGTGGGTAATCAGCAGCAACGTACCGGGATAGCTTTCGAGCCAGTCTTCGAGCCACATGACGGCATCGAGATCGAGGTGATTGGTGGGCTCGTCGAGCAACAACAAATCGGAACGGCACATCAACGCCTGCGCAAGATTCAGGCGCATTCGCCAGCCGCCGGAGAATGTAGCCACCGGCTGATCCTGCCGCTCGGCGCTGAATCCAAGACCCGACAGCAGTGCGGCCGCCCGCGATTTAGCTGCGTAACCGCCGATATGGTCGTAATGCACATGCAGGTCAGCGATGATTTCGCCAGCGACATGATTGGTTTCGGCATCCAGCAGTTCCTTTTCCACCGTACGCAACTCGACATCGCCGTCCATCGCGTAATCGAGCGCCGACCGGTGCGACTGCGGCGTCTCTTGTGCGACGTGCGCAATCACCCATTTTTCGGGAAGGTAAATATCGCCGGCATCCTGATGCATCTTGCCGCGCAGGAGCGCGAACAGGCTCGACTTGCCGCAGCCATTCGGCCCCACCAGACCAACTTTGTGTCCGGGGAAGATGGTGAGGTTTGCCGTTTCAATGAGACGCTTGGCACCTCGCGCGAGGGTGAGGTTGGTTATTCTTAGCACTGGAGTTTCAATTAAAAATTGTTAATGGGCGTCAGAGGTCAAACGCGTAATCAATCGACAGCGGCGCGTGGTCGCTAAACCGCTCGTCCTTGTAGATGCGCGCGTATTCTGCCGTCGAAGCAATGCCGGGAGTGCAGATGTGGTAATCGATCCGCCAGCCGACGTTTTTGTCCCACGCGGCTCCGCGGTTGGACCACCACGTATATTGATCCGGCAGCGGAATGAGGCGCCGGAACACATCGACGTAACCAACCTCATCGAACAGCTTGGTTAACCACTCCCGCTCTTCCGGCAGGAAGCCTGAATTTTTCTTGTTGCCGCGCCAATTTTTGAGATCGATTTCCTTGTGTGCGATGTTCCAGTCGCCAACAATGATGACTTCGCGACCACCGTCCTTCAGCTTTTGCAGATACGGCATAAAGGCCGCAAGAAAACGGAACTTCTTTGCCTGCGCCGCCTCAGACGCCGAGCCGGACGGCAAGTAAAGCGAAATCACCGAAAGATTGCCGAAATCCGCCTGCAAGTAGCGACCCTCGGCATCGATCCACTCAATCCCGGTGCCGACGATCAATTTGTCGGGTTCGCGTTTGCAATACATCGCAACGCCTGCATAGCCTTTCTTTTCGGCGGGGTGGTAGAACGCATGCCAGTCTTTCCAGGGACGCGCGGCCTCCGGCACGTCGCTCTCAAGGGCTTTGATTTCCTGCAGACAAATGACATCCGCCTTCTGGCGTTTGAGCCAGGTAAACATGCCCTTGCTGGTGGCTGAGCGAATGCCATTGCAATTGACGCTAATAATTCGCATGGAAGTTGAATTTGAGACGGGAAACCGCGATTATGATGGATTACCGCACCCAACTTCGCACCAATGACATCCGCCACTGATTTCCGCCACCAGTTTGTCGAGTTCTCGATCAAACAAAATGCCCTCTGTTTTGGGGAGTTCAAAACCAAGGCGGGCCGCCTGTCACCGTATTTCTTTAATTCCGGCCTGTTTAGCGACGGTGTCGCTTTAGCGGGCCTGACACGTTTTTATGCGCTGGCGGCACTTGCTTCCGGCGTTCAGTTCGACATGTTGTTTGGTCCGGCGTACAAGGGCATCACGCTGGCGGCAGGGATGGCGATTGCGCTTGCCGGCATGGGTCGCAACGTACCATTTGCCTTCAATCGCAAAGAGCCAAAAGACCACGGCGAAGGCGGTCTCATTGTTGGCGCGCCATTGAAAGGGCGGGTACTGATCATCGACGACGTCATTTCAGACGGCGCGTCGAAGCGCGAATCGGTGGAAATGATCCGTGCCGCCGGCGCGACGCCGGCTGGTGTGCTGATCGCGCTTGATCGCCAGGAAGCCGGCGCAACGGTCGGCAGCACACGGTCCGCTGCACAGGAATTCAACCAAAATGCCGGTGTGCCCGTTATCGCAGTCGCGACGCTTGCCGATATCGTCAACTATCTCCAGCAACAAGCCGGGGAACACGATAAACTCGAAAAAATCGAAACCTATCGACAGCAGTACGGTGCCACCCTATGAAAATAATGCGTATGAAACTCCGGTTCACGATCTCCATGCTTGGCCTGTTACTGGTTGCGGCCAGTTCTGCGCATGCGGTCT
>JBKJMK010000196.1:0-11487 GCA_046596005.1 Usitatibacteraceae bacterium
ATCAATACAGACATCGAATTTGCGGCCTTTGAGCGCGCTGTAGTCACCCGTCTCGCGGTCTCCCGATAATTCCTCAACGGCAACGGGCCATTCCTTTGGTCTGCGGCCACGATTAAACAGTGTCAGTTTATGACCACGGCTCAATGCGTAACGTACCTGATGCGGACCGGTAAAACCGGTGCCGCCAAGAATGAGGATGGACAGTGATTTGATCGGTGTTGAGACCAGCGCGGCGGCGGATTCAAACGCGGTCGCCGCCACAACACCAATCGATGGAAGCACACTGCTGGCGGCGTGCGATGCACTTAAGCCGAGGATTTCACGACGAGTGGGGGACATGATCGATTTCTCCTGTCATCAGCCACTCAGATTGGCATGATGAAACGCAAGGTGATCGGCGATGAAAGTAGCAATAAAGTAGTAGCCATGGTCGTAGCCCGCGTGGTGCCGCAGTGTCAACGGCTGCGCGGCTGCGCTGCAGGCAGCTGCAAAAATTTCCGGCATCAATTGCTGCTGCTCGAAGAACTTGTCGCTCAAGCCTTGATCGATCAGTATGCCATTCGGGAATGGCGTTTTTCGCTGGCGCATCAGTTCGCTGGCGTCATGTTCTTTCCAACGTTGGCGATCCGCGCCGAGGTAATTTCTGAACGCCTTTTCGCCCCACGTGCATTGCATCGGTGCGCTGATGGGCGCAAACGCCGAGACCGAGCGAAAGATCTGCGGGTGACGAAGGGCTAACGTCAGTGCACCGTGGCCACCCATCGAGTGCCCAAAAATTCCGATGCGATCCGCTCGCGCCGGAAAGTGATTCACAATCAACGCGCGCAACTCCTCAACGACCCATGTTTCCATCCGGAAATGTGCGCGCCACGGCCCTTCACTCGCATCCAGATAAAAACCTGCGCCATGGCCAAAATCCCAATCTTTGTCTGCGCCGTCGATGCCCGTATTGCGCGGACTGGTATCGGTCGCAACCATCATCAGGCCGTATTCCGCGGCGAGACGCTGCGCACCGGCCTTGATCATGAACGTTTCTTCGGTAGCTGTCAGGCCGGCGAGAAAAAACAGCACCGGTACCGGTCCCAACTTTGCTTGTGGTGGCTGAAATACCGAAAAACGCATTGGCAAACCGATTGCCACAGAGCGATGTGCATAGAAACCTTGCACGCCGCCAAAGCAGGCGTGCTCACTAACGGTTTCAATCATCAGTAAATGACGACGGAACGAATCGATTCGCCGCTTTTCATCAGCGCAAAGCCATCATTGATTTTTTCCAGTGGCAGTGTGTGGGTAATGAGGTCATCAATATTGATTTTGCCTTCCATGTACCAATCAACAATCTTTGGAACGTCGGTGCGCCCACGCGCACCGCCGAACGCCGAGCCTTCCCACTTGCGACCCGTCACCAGTTGAAACGGTCGAGTACTGATTTCCGCCCCGGCTTCCGCTACACCAATGATGAACGATCTTCCCCAGCCCTTGTGGCAGCACTCCAACGCCTGGCGCATGGTTTTGGTATTGCCGATACATTCAAAACTGTAATCTGCGCCACCATCGGTGAGTTGCACGATTGCGTCGACTACGTTGTCAACCGCGTTGGGATTGATAAAGTGCGTCATGCCGAATTTACGCGCGAGCGCTTCACGGGCGGGATTGAGGTCGATACCGATGATCCTGTCCGCACCAACCATCTTTGCGCCCTGAATGACGTTCAGGCCAATACCACCCAGACCAAACACAACTACATTGGCGCCGGCTTCAACCTTGGCCGAAAAAATCACCGCGCCGATCCCGGTCGTTACCCCACAGCCGATGTAACAGACTTTGTCAAAGGGTGCATCTTTGCGAATCCTGGCGAGGGCGATTTCCGGCACCACGATGTAATTCGAAAACGTCGACGTACCCATGTAATGAAAAATCGGTTTGCCATCGATGGAGAAGCGGCTGGTCGCGTCTGGCATCAGGCCCCTGCCTTGCGTTGCGCGAATCGACTGGCAGAGGTTGGTTTTGCGAGACAGGCAAAACTTGCACTGACGGCATTCAGGCGTATACAACGGTATGACGTGGTCGCCTTTTTGCAGGCTGCTTACGCCTGCGCCAATATCCACCACAACGCCTGCACCCTCGTGGCCGAGAATAGACGGGAAAATGCCTTCCGGATCCGCGCCAGAGAGCGTGTAGTAATCGGTATGGCAAATACCGGTGGCTTTGACTTCCACCAGCACTTCACCAGCTTGCGGGCCTTGCAGATCGACTTCTTCAACAGTCAGCGGTGCACCAGCTTTCCACGCGATGGCAGCTTTTGTTTTCATGCTTAATCCTTGCTGGAGAAATAATGACGCGCCTGCGCATCGGGGTACCGCAACTTATCGCACCGGCGGTTCTTCGCCGATCACGTCTGCACCCTTGGGGGCTATAAACGTGTATTCCCTGCTGTCGATCTTCGGATTGCGTTCGAATTTTGTGAATGTGATGCGGGTGCGATTGCCAAAAGCATCGTTCAATTCCATCGCCGCCAGTTGCCCTTTCCGAAAACCCACGCGAATTTTTTCGATGCTTGAATCTTTCTGGCGCGGCAGCGCATCCAGCCAATCGATGCCTTCGGATTCGGCAGAGGCCACCAAGGTGAACGTTTTGTCGATATCTCCTTTCCCCGATAGCAGCGCCGCCGGTGTGCTGGAAAAGGCCTGCTCCAGCTTGCGCACGGTGACTTGATTCAGGTCTTGGTCGAAAAACGATACTTTATTGCCATCACCGACGATAAGCTGGGCGGGTTTTTCATAGGTAAACCGAAACTTACCCGGGCGGGTAAATACCAGTGTGCCGCTGGTTTTTTGGGTCTGCTTGCCCTTTGCGTCAAATACCGATTGTTCGAAATTCGCCCGTCCCGATTGCGTAGACGAAGTGAAGGACTGAAAATCGGATATTGCGTTGGCGCGAGCTGAAACCGGGAATACGGCAGCCAGCATTGACAAGCACATTGCAGTGCGAAATATAGCAACATTGCCCGCGACGGCACGAATGACGGCGTTTTGTTCGGTTCTCAATTTGCAATCCATTGTCTTCAATCACCCTCAACACTTCGATTTGGCGCCAGTATTTCGCGATTGCCATTGGACTGCATCGACGACACCAGTCCGGCTTTTTCCATGTCTTCCAGCAACCGCGCCGCACGGTTATAGCCGATACGCAAATGTCGCTGCACCAGCGAAATAGAGGCGCGCTTATTTTGCAGCACCACCTGTACGGCCTGATCGTAAAGCGCATCTTTTTCGCCACCGCCGTTGCCACCATCCGTCATGCCGTCGAGCATTGCTTCTTCCGGCGCATCGAGAATACCCTCGATGTATTGCGGCTCGCCTTGCGTTTTCAGGTACTCAACCACGCGGTGCACTTCGGCGTCGCCCACGAACGCGCCGTGCACGCGCTGCGGCATACCGGAACCCGGCGGCAGGTAAAGCATATCGCCCATTCCTAAAAGCGCTTCAGCTCCCTGCTGGTCAAGGATGGTTCTGGAATCGATTTTGGAAGAGACCTGGAAGGCCACGCGTGTCGGCACGTTTGCTTTAATGAGACCGGTAATCACGTCAACGCTTGGGCGCTGGGTTGCGAGGACAAGGTGAATGCCCGATGCGCGCGCTTTTTGGGCAAGCCGCGCAATTAACTCTTCGACCTTTTTGCCGACGACCATCATCATGTCGGCCAATTCATCGATGACGACCACAATCAACGGCAACGGTTCCAGCGGTTCTGGTGCATCGGGTGTCAGGGAGAATGGATGCGGCAGCGGTGTGCCCTTCTCCTTTGCATCACGTATCTTCGTGTTGTATCCCGCCAAATTGCGTACGCCAACGGCGCTCATGAGCTTATAGCGCCTGTCCATCTCGGCCACACACCAATTCAGTGCGTAGGCTGCGTGTTTCATGTCGGTGACAACCGGTGCGAGCAGATGCGGAATGCTCTCGTACACCGAGAGCTCAAGCATCTTCGGGTCGATCAGAATTAAGCGTACTTCATTGGCGGTGGCCTTGTAGAGCAGCGACAGAATCATCGCGTTGATTGCCACCGATTTGCCGGAACCAGTCGTACCCGCGACGAGCACGTGCGGCATCTTTGCCAGATCGGTGACGACCGGACGACCGGCAATGTCTTTGCCCATCGCGATGGCGAGTTTGGAATGTATGTCGGCGTAAACGGTTGAACCGAGAATTTCAGAGAGCCGCACAATTTCCCGCTTCGGGTTTGGAATTTCCAGGCCCATGTGCGAGGTGCCGGGAATGGTCTCGACCACGCGGATGGAAATCACCGAGAGGGCCCGCGCCAGATCACGCGAAAGATTGACAATTTGCGAGCCCTTGACGCCGACGGCTGGCTCGATTTCATAGCGGGTAATGACTGGCCCTGGATGTGCCGCCACCACTTTGGCCAGCACATTGAAATCCATCAGCTTGCGCTCAATCAGGCGTGAGGTAAATTCCAGCGTTTCGTTGCTCGGACGCTCGATGCTTGCATCGGGCGGATCGAGCAGCGCAATTGGCGGCAGCGGGGAATCGGGCAGATCCGAAAACAAAGGGACCTGCTTTTCTTTTTTCATGCGGTCCGACTGCGGGATATCCGTAATAGTCGGCTCTATGCGAATCGGCGGATGGTCTTCGATCATGCGCTTCATCTCGACTACTTTTTCGTCGCGCGCAACGACCGCCTGATCGCCCACTTCCCGATCACGCCTCGCTTCAAGTTTGCCTCTCACAAGAAAAAACAACCACTCGACACCGGCACCGATTTTTTCCGAGAGCTTGATCCATGAAAGACCGCTGAAGACGCTCAAGGCGCCTGCACAGATCGCAAGCAATAATACTGTGCCACCGAGGAAACCCAGGCCGGTTTCGACAACGCCAGACAGCAGCCTGCCGATCACGCCACCGGGGCCTTCGGGCAAGGAGTTCACCATTGAATAGAGACGCAGCGCCTCCAGCGTGGAAGATGCCACCAGCAGCATGGCGAAGCCGCTCAAGGCGATGGCGAGGTTGCGGTGATCGAACATGCTCCAGATTTCGACGCGGTGGAAAAGACGAATCACCACCCACGCCGCAAGCAAAACAAACCACCATGCCGAGAGACCAAACACGCCGAAGGCAAATTGCGCAATCATGGCGCCCATGGTGCCGCCTTTGTTCAGCACCGGCCCTTCTTTGCCGGTGTAAAACCAGCCAGGATCGCTCGCGTGGTAGCTCGCGAAAATAAGTACCAGATAGAAGGCCAGTGCCAGAAACACTATCCAGCCGGCTTCCCGCATAAGACGCGAAAGGCGCGTGGATTGCGGCGTCTCCGCACCAGGAACCGGTGCGGTGGGATCAAATATTTCGTTCACTTTACTCGCTCTCATTGAGCGCGATTATAGCCGCAGCAAGCAGCACATCTAATGGTGCAATCAAAACGATGGCGGCAACTTCTGATCGTGGATGGTGATGGTTTTAGACTCAACCGATATATAACCACGCTCGGTAAGGTCCTTCAGGATGCGGTTTACCATCTCCCGCGATGCGCCGACCATATTGGCAATATCCTGTTGCGATAGTTTCTCGCCGACGACCAGCTTGCCGTTGTTGACGATGGCGAGTTCGAGCAGGGTGTTGGCCACCCGGCCGTAGACATCCATCAGCGCGAGCGTGGAAATTTTTCGGTCGGCATCGCGCAGGCGCTTCGCCAGTGCCTGCATGACAATCGCAGCAATGCGCGGTGCCTTTTCGATACAAATTTCAAACGCCTGATGCGAGAGGATTCGAAACGTTGATGACTCAAGGGTAGAAACCGACGCGGAGCGCGGCTGTTTGTCGATCAAGGCCATTTCGCCAAAAAAATCGCCTGGGCCGAGAATTTTTAAAATGATCTCGCGGCCATCCTCGTCGCCGATAAACACCTTCACTCGACCACTTTCAATGAGGTAGAGGGAATCGCCTTCCTGCCCCTCCGTGAACATGACGGTGCCTTTCGGCACCGGTTTCTCGACAGCAAGGTCGCCGATCAGGGCCAGATCAGAATCGCTCAGGTCTTTGAATAACGGTATTGAACGTAGCATGGTTTCTCCGGCCAACTGTTTTTTTCTGCCACCTATTATTGGCGTGGCAGTTGTCGACTTATTTCCTTCTTCTAGTTTCTCACAGTTGCGAGCCAACATTTGATTGTGAATCTTGCCAATTTCTGACTGCCGGGCAGATTGATATTTCCTGCGGACACCCTACATACAAACTGTAGTCGATACGCTCGGTTAAAATAGCCCACAAATTTCAATCAAATGCAGAGAGACAAGCATGTCCAGTCAACACCATCGCCTCATTATTCTCGGCTCCGGGCCTGCCGGGTACACAGCTGCCATTTATGCCGCGCGCGCCAACTTGCACCCGGTATTGATTACCGGCATCGCGCAGGGTGGCCAGCTAATGACCACGACCGAAGTCGAAAACTGGCCTGCCGACATTGAAGGCCTGCAAGGTCCTGATCTGATGGAACGCTTCCTGAAGCACGCCGAGCGGTTCGATACCAAAATTATTTTCGACCACATTAACAGCGTTGACTTAAAACAACGGCCGCTATCGCTAATAGGCGACTCGGACACCTACACCTGCGACGCATTGATCGTCGCCACGGGCGCATCGGCGCAATATCTGGGGCTGCCTTCCGAAGAAGCGTTCATGGGTAAAGGCGTTTCCGGCTGCGCGACGTGTGACGGTTTTTTCTACAAGGGCCAGGACGTGTGCGTCATTGGCGGCGGCAACACTGCGGTGGAAGAAGCTCTCTACCTTTCCAACATCGCCAGGCATGTCACCGTTGTGCACCGTCGCGATAAATTTCGCTCGGAAAAAATCCTGCAGGACCGATTGTTTGCCAAACAAAAAGAGGGCAAGGTCACCATTCTCTGGAACCATATGCTTGACGAGGTGCTCGGCGACAAGACCGGCGTAACCGGGGTTCGCCTCAAGCCTACTGCAGGCGGCCCAACGCATGATCTCCCACTGACAGGATGCTTCATCGCTATCGGCCACAAGCCCAACACCGAAATTTTTGCAGGCCAGCTTGAAATGGTAAACGGCTATATCGTCACCCAGACCGGCTTGAAAGGAAACGCGACCGCGACTTCCGTGCCGGGCGTGTTCGCTGCGGGCGACGTGCAGGACCACGTGTATCGTCAGGCAGTCACGAGTGCCGGTACCGGATGCATGGCGGCGCTGGATGCCGATAAGTATCTGGAGAGCCTCACATAGGTTCATGGTTGCGCCGACAACTTTCTCCCACATTTTTAACCAACACTAGTATTGGTGCGCCTCGTGGCGCACAAATGGTCCGAAAAGCTCACCAATGCTAGTGTTTTAACGGTTAGGCGATGGCCAAGATCCCCGCTGACGACGAAGACCTGTTCCGCGCCGAAATGAAAAGCGACGGCGTCATGCCGTTGGAAATGCCCGCACGCGCCACGCTGCAGAAGGCGCGTCCCAAGCCGATCCCGTACAAGCGGATCGAGGACGATCTGGCGATTCCCGCTGAGATGATGAAAGATACCTCTGGCTGGGATGCCGACATCGAAAACGGTGACCTCATCACTTTCAGGCGCACAGGATTGCCGACCGACGTGCTGCGCAAATTGAAGCGCGGCCAGTGGATCGTTCAGGCCACGCTCGATCTGCACGGTTGCACCACTGAAACCGCCCGTACCGAACTGGCGCGTTTTCTTGCCGTTGCGCGTCATGGCGGCATCCGCTGCGTTCGTATCGTGCATGGCAAAGGAACCCGCTCCCCAAACAACGTGGCGATGATTCGAAACAAAGTGCGATTGTCGCTTTCACGACGCGATGAAGTGCTGGCATTTTGCGATGCTGCTCCCGCCGACGGTGGTGCTGGTGCCGTAATTGTCCTGCTGAAGTCGAGTTAGAATCACTGCTCTTTTCGCGAGTGCCAAACGCCTTTGCAACGCGCGCGGTCTGGTCTTTCCTGCAGGTGCACACCGGTTCCGTCCCCATGTCCTTTCGTATTTCATTACCCCGACCACTAGTGGTATTGCTTTCGCTACTGGTAATTCTCGTCTCATTCGATGGCGTGGGTGATCGCAAGCTCGCCAATCCCGACGAGGGGCGCTACAGTGAAATATCGAGGGAAATGGCGACATCCGGTGATTTCGTGACGCCGCGGCTGAATGGGCTGAAGTACTTTGAAAAGCCGCCCTTGCAGTATTGGGCAACCGCAGTTGCATTCACACTGTTTGGCGAGAGCGACTTCACCGCACGGCTTTACACCGCACTGTGCGGCCTGGGTTGCATTTTGCTCATCGCCTACACCGGTAAGCGCATCTTCGACGCAGAAACCGGCATGCTGGCCGGACTGGTAATGCTGAGTGCACCCTACTTTGCCTCGTTGACCGAGATCGTGACGCTCGATATGGGTCTCACGTTCTGGATGACACTAACCGTGTCGTCGCTGCTGATTTCGCAACAGCCGTCGACCGAACTCTCGCGCAGGCAATGGCTCTGGATGGCATGGGCGGGCATGGCCGCAGCGGTACTTTCCAAAGGTCTCATCGGCATCATTTTTCCAGCGGCGGCAATGTTTCTGTATTGCGTCTTTCAACGCAATTTTCGATTGCTGTGGAAGCTGGAGTGGCTGGTCGGGCCACTGGTTTTTCTCGCCATTGCCGTGCCGTGGTTCGCGCTGGTATCAATCCGGAATCCTGAATTCCCGCAATTTTTTTTCATCCATGAGCATTTCGAACGTTTCCTGAGTACTGTCCATCGCCGCGAACAGCCGTGGTGGTTTTTTGTTCCCATCCTGTTTGGCGGCTTTCTGCCATGGGCCGTCACATTGATTCCCGCCTGCGCGCAGGGCTGGCGGCGTTCGGCACATTTATGCCTCGATTCAGGCTCGTTTGCACCGCTTAAATTTGTGCTCATTTACAGCGTGTTCATGTTGCTGTTCTTTAGCAAATCCGGCTCCAAATTACCGCATTATATTTTGCCGATGTTTCCCGTGTTGGCACTTGTCATCGGCAGTTACCTGAAGGCGGCAGACCCGAAACGATTGGCCTGGCTGGTGCTACCGGTTTTGCCGCTGGCGCTTTGGGGCGCGTATGCCGCTTTCATGGCACCGGGTGCGCGTGATGACGAATTCAGCCGTCAGCTTTATGGTGAGATGAGTACGTGGGTTGTTGCTGCCGCTCTATCGATTGCCATTGCCATTGTCATCACCTTCGGCCTGCTGCGTGCACAGCGCAAATGGGCGGGCGTACTGGTGCTCTCCTTGGGCACCATGATCGCCGTCGAACTGA
Source organism: Usitatibacteraceae bacterium (assembly GCA_046596005.1). Taxonomy (GTDB): domain Bacteria; phylum Pseudomonadota; class Gammaproteobacteria; order Burkholderiales; family Usitatibacteraceae; genus UKL13-2. The sequence continues at coordinate 9,314 of JBKJMK010000196.1, forward strand.
TCGAGCGCGGCTACGAGCGAATTTCCCCCCTGCAGTCCAGCTTCGTGCTTGCCGAGACCGTCAAACAACACCTGAGGACTGAAACCAGGCTCTACTCAGTGGGCAATTACGAACAATCCTTGCCGTTTTACCTGAAGCGCACGCTCACGCTGGTCGCATATGTCGATGAATTTGACATGGGCCAGAAGAGCGAGCCGCAGAAATGGATTGCAAAATTGGCGGATTTCCCCGCAGCCTGGAACGCGCCGGGTCCGGCGATTGCCATCATTGCGCCGGGCGATATCGATAAAATACGTACTCTCGGTATTGAATTCGATCTGATTCACAGTGATCCGCGTCGCGCCGCAATCAAGAAAAAATAATCGACTCTCAACCCATGTCCCTGACCGTATTTTCCCTTTTGCTCACTGGTGTGCTGCTCAATGCAGCAGCACAGTTATTTTTGAAAGCCGGCACGCTGCGCATTGGCGAATTCGCCTTTAGTACCGAAAACATCATCCCTATCGGGTGGCAACTCGCCACGCAACCGTTCATTGTCGCCGGCGTTTTCTGCTACGGCATCAGTCTGGTCGTCTGGATCATGGGACTTTCGCGCGTGCCCGTGAGCATTGCTTATCCAATGCTTTCGATCGGTTACATCATCAGCGCGCTCGCGGCCTGGTATTTGTTTGGTGAATCGCTTACCGCGCAGAAAATGTTCGGTATCGGCTTCATCATCATCGGTGTCTATCTGGTCGCAAAATCATGAGCGCCCTGCCCTACCTTAATTTTGCACGGCCAACTATTACCGAGACAATGGCTGAGGCGGTGAAAGAAACGCTGCTCACGCTGCAGATCGCCAGCGGTCCGCGCGTCCAGGAGTTCGAAGCGGCGTTGTCGGCTTATCACGGTGGGCGTCCAGCCCGTGTATTCACTTCCGCGACGGCAGCAATGGAAGTGGTGTTTCAGGTTTGTCGAATTGGTGCTGTGTGCGGGGGCTCTGCGGCGGATGAGGTCATCACGTCAGCAATGACGTTTTTCTCCGTCGGCAACATGATTGAAAAAGCTGGCGCCAGGACGGTGATGGTCGATTGCGGATTGACGACGCGAAATATCGACCTGGATCAAGTTGAGCGCGCCATTACGCCCAGAACGAGGGCGATTGTGCCGACACATTTTTCGGGACTGCCCTGCGATATGCATCGGCTCTATTCAATTGCCAAAAAACACAAGCTGGGCGTAATCGAAGACGCTGCCCTGGCAGTAGGCAGTGGCTGGAAAGGCTCGCCAATAGGCGCTTTCGGCGATATTGCGCTGTTCAGTTTTCACCCCAACAAGAACATGACATCCATCGAGGGTGGTGCTGCAATATTTGCCGATGCAGCCGAAGCAACGCGTGCGGAAGTTTTGCGATTTCACGGCATCACCAGAAGTGCCGATGGAACGCGCAATGTCGACTATCCGGGTGGCAAATTCAATATGAGCGACGTCTCCGCGCGACTGGGGATCGAACAATTGAAACATCTTGATGCGTGGTGCAACAAGCGACGCGAACTGGTTCAACATTATTTCAGTCAGCTGGAACCCATCGCCGGGCAACTTGGGCTGGATTTACCAGCGAAGGCGCATCCGGGTGATGATGCCGGGCACAGCTGGAATATGTTTTGCGTATTGTTACCGCTTCACAAGCTTGCCATTACGCGGAAACAATTCATGGATGAAATGCACGCACAGCAAATCGGCATCGGTGTTTCGTACGAAGCGATGCATCTGACCACGTTGTTCCGTAATAAAGGTCATTGCGAAGGTGAATATCCAAACGCCGAACGCATCTCCAATGAAACGGTAACACTGCCACTCCATCCGGGCATGACCTTTGCTGATGTCGTGCGCGTGTGCGATGCCATGTCACACATCCTCATCAAACACAAAAAACCGCTATGAGCGCAACACCAAGGCTTTCCGTCATCATCCCGGTTTACAACGAAGAGCCCGGGCTCGCCGAGTTGTTCGCGCGCCTCTACCCGGCACTCGACAAACTCGGTGTCGACTATGAGATTATCTTTATCAACGACGGCTCGATGGATCGTTCGGCCGCACTGCTGCGCGAACAATTTCAGCAGCGCCCCGATGTCACGCGGGTAATCTTGTTTAACGGCAATGATGGCCATATGCTGACCATAATTGCCGTTAAA
>JBKJMK010000211.1:0-3073 GCA_046596005.1 Usitatibacteraceae bacterium
CTGCCACGCCGCAATCCGGAGATTTTTTAATGCTATTCGTTGGTGTGTTTGTGGCCATCATCGGCATCAGTTTTTTTGTCCGCTTGTCACCATACTTCGAGGACTTTCTCTAGCGAACTTGCGGTGCTATCGGCGTTACGCGCGGTGGTGCCGTCAATGGTAACGACTCGCATATAATCCTTACTTCATTGATTCCAGCGCGAATTCGTACAATTGTTCGCCCCAACGCACTAGCTCACTTACTGTGTCTGCCCCCGCCAACGACGACCTCGTCCGCCTGGAACGTATCGGCAAGGACTACCCCATCATTCGCACCGGAGCCGGGCGGTTGCAAACTGTTTTTGAGTTGCTCACTGGTCGCGCGGTCCACGATTATTATCGTGCGGTTGACGACATCAGCCTTACCATTTGCCGGGGCGAATCCTGGGGAATTATTGGTGAAAATGGTGCCGGAAAATCCACATTGCTGAAAATTATCGCGGGCGTCGTCAAGGCATCGCGTGGCACGATTGTCGTGCAAGGACGGATAAGTGCATTGCTGGAGTTAGGCACTGGTTTCCATCCCGAATACAGTGGGCGAGACAATATTTTTTTGGCTTCCGCTCTGATGGGCTGGACCCGCAGCGAGACGCACGCGCAACTCGACGCGATCCTGGCCTTTGCCGATATCGGCACGCATATCGATCAACCTGTCAAGACATACTCTTCTGGAATGGTCGTGCGATTGGGGTTCGCAGTCGCCACTTCATTGTCTCCCGATTTATTGGTAACGGACGAAGTACTCGCCGTCGGCGACGAGTCATTTCAAAAAAAATGCCTGCGCTGGATGGAGGACTTCCGTGCGCGTGGTGGCACTTTGCTTTTATGCTCACACAGCATGTACCACGTGCAGTCGCTTTGCCAGCAGACCATGTGGATTCACGACGGCAAAATGCGCATGCATGGTGAATCGTTCGAGGTGACGCAGGCCTACCTTGCGCATCACGAAGCGAAGAGCCGCAAGGACACGCCCACGCCGACCAAGCCGGCCACGAACGCGCCGTTCCCTTTGCTAAACGCACTGTGGATTGAGGATAGCAACGGCATTGCCCGTGAACTGTTTGACATGTCGGAAGACATCTGGCTCTGTGGGACCTACCAGACGCCAGAAGATAAGCCAACCGTGCTCATGGCGGGCATCATCCGAATGGATGGCACACCTGTATTTGGGACATTTTCAAACGACGCGGGATTCAATGCAAACCGTCTCGCGCCATGTTTGTTTGGATTTCGCGTCATCTTCCGACGCAACGCACTGCTCCCGGGCATGTACCATCTTCGCGCACATACCCTCGACGATCACGGGTTGCGGATGTTCGATACCCGCGAGGTTGTCCTTACCATCCGCGGCCAGACGCGCGATCATGGCTTTGTGCGCCTCGACCACGAGTGGGCCCCCGGTCACGAGCAATCGCTCTGACCATGCAAGCCACATTAACACCAGCGCTACGCGCACTGGCTCAGCAGTCGTTCCAGCATCAGACGGCGGGTCGCTTTGCAGAAGCCGCGCAAGGCTACCTTGCCGTGCTCACACGCGTGCCGGACCTGTGGTCAGCGTGCTACAACCTGGGGCTCGTCTATCAACACTTGGGGCGCCTTCCTGACGCCGCCGAAATGTATATGCGTGCGGTACACCTCAACCCGCAGTTAGCCGAGGCGTACAACAATCTCGGTAATGTGCTCAAAGCACTGAGAAATGAAAACGACGCAATCGACGCTTACCGACGCGCCATTGGCCTCAATCCACAGCTATCTGATGCGAGCTACAACCTCGCCATCATGCTGCAGGTGCGTTCCGAACATGCGGCCGCAATCGAGCTGCTACGAAAAGCGGTTGTGTCCAATCCATTGCACAGTTCTGCATGGGACGCGCTCTATCGCGCCTTACTGGGGCAAGACCAGCATGAGGAGGCCATTCAGGCGTTTCTCGCATGGGATCACGCGATGCCGCCGTGCCCTGAGTTGGTGGTCGCGGGCCTCGCCCTGTGTCGCCCGCTTGGCGACCCTGCGTTGGAGGCGCGCTATCTCGCGTTGGCACTTGACTGGCCCTTCACCGATTTCACGCCCGAACAATTCGTACCGATTCTCGGCATGATCCAGTATTTTGATGTTACCCGCGAACAACTCCTCGCATGCTACCGCCGCTATGATGCTGCCGTCGCGGCGCGCAACCCTTTCATCATCCCGATGTTGCCGCAGCGCGCAGCCGATGGAAGATTACGCATCGGCTACGTGTCTGCCGATTTTCGCAAGCATGTGATGGGACGCTGGATGCTGGAGGTTGTTTCCCGACACGATCGTCGCCGTACCAGCATTTTCCTTATTTCGACCTGTCAGCCCCGCGAATACGATGCGGTGACCGATGCGTTTCGCACCCACGCAGAGGGCTTTGCCGACATCAGCGGACTCGACGATTTCGCCGCCGCAAAGAGCATCGCCGAGGCCGATCTGGATATTCTGGTGGATCTAGCCGGACACACCATGGCTGCGCGTCCGGGAATTTATGCGCACCATCCCGCGAGAACCATCGTCACGCATCTCGGCTATCACGGCTGCCTTGGTCTCCGCGCTGTTGACTACAAGCTGACTGACCGCATCGCCGATCCGGTTGATGCTTCGCACTTCCAGATAGAACGGCCCTTTGCGCTCAACGTATGTGTGTTCCCGTTGGTACGGGTCGTTCCAGCGGACGCCGGTCAGGTGCCGGGGGTCGATGCAGATCTGGATGGCAAGTTTGTTTTTGCCGCGTTCACCAATGTGCTCAAACTTTCATCTCGGTGCCTTGCCGTTTGGCGGCGCGTGCTTGAGGCGTTGCCGGAGGCGGTAATGCTGTTCTCACCACCGTCTCCAGCCCAGCACGCCGGTATTCTGCGCATCATGGCCGCCGCCGGCATCGACAAATCGCGCATCGAATTTTTGACGGTGCCGCATCACGATGCACTTTGGCAAGCGCGCTATCGGCTGGCACATGCCGTTCTGGATACATTTCCCTATGCGGGCGGCGACACTACCTTGGCCGCACTCGACATGGGTG
>JBKJMK010000270.1:0-18166 GCA_046596005.1 Usitatibacteraceae bacterium
AATCCTACCTGCTCACCTGCATGCGCTACATTGAGATCAATCCGGTACGCGCGGGCATGGTGTCGCATCCGTCCGAATATCGCTGGTCAAGCTACCACTGCAACGCGCTCGGACAGATGGATGACTTGGTGACTACGCACCTTGAATACAGGAGACTGGACAAGACGGCAGAGGCGCGGCAGGCGGCGTACCGTCTGTTATTCAGGCATCACATCGCCGAGAGCAGTGTTGCAGCAATCAGGGATGCAACCAACAAGGCATGGGTATTGGGCAGTGATCGTTTCAAGCAACGCGTTCAGCGACAACTGGAGCGTCGAGTTGAGCCAAGTGCGCGGGGCGGGGATCGAAAATCCGAAAAATTCAAAATCAATTCAATCTGACCCTATCGTTTCGTGACCCTATCGTTTCGAGAGAAACGCCCGCAAGGGTGCCGGCGTGCCTTGATCAAACAGAATCTGCATCAGGCTGCGGCAAGTGAACCCTGTGCCACGTGCTCCAACACTTGCTTTACTTGCTCAAGCTGTGCACCGGGAAACCATTCGATAAACTCAGCAAGCGTGGCACCGCCCTCAAGGTTTTCGAATAATGCTGCAATAGGTATGCGCGTTCCCCGGAAAACCCATGCACCGCTCACGCGATCAGAATCCGATTCAACTGCGCTACAGGTGGACCAATCGATCATCCTTGAATGTTAGAACTGTTGGCTGGAAGCGCTGGATCGTTTCAATATTGCATCGTTTGCAATACAGTCCGCATAACGCAACGCATATCGCCATTTGACCGAGCTGCCAGCCGCAAATAGTCCGGGTCCCCCCGCCCTGTTGTGAATCGTCCCGGCAAGGTTTATGCTCATTTTGAGTCCAGCCAGCGTCACCCGTCACACTTTCACCGATCAGGAGTTGCCGCCATGTACAAGCGTATCTTGTTGGCTTACGACGGTTCCGAATCCGGCCAGCGAGCGTTGCTCGACTGCCAGGAAATTGCGCAAGTCAATCAATCGGAGCTGTTCCTCATCGCCGTCATGCCGCTGACGACCGCCTATATCGGTTTCGAAGGCGGCGTCTATGAAAGCGGCCTGGAGGAACGCGAACAGTTGAAAAAGAAATACAACGACATCCTGGCCGATGGCTTGGCCCGGCTCACCGCATCCGGGCATTCAGCCAAGGGCGAAGTGGTCGTCGGCGAATCGGTGGATGCCATCACCCAGTTCGCGCAGAAAATCGATGCCGACCTGATCGTGGTCGGGCATAAGCATCTGGAAGGATGGGCGGCGCGATGGTGGCGGGGTTCAACGTCGCGTTCATTGATCGAAAACGCGCACTGCAGTGTGCTGGTGGTGATTACGCATTAGCGACTCGCTTTTGCATAAAGAAAATGAGCGACGAACGCTGAAGGAACTGGATCAGATTACGCCAGGAATCCAGCGCTTCACGCGCGCAACGTAGTAAAGATATGCCTCGCCAAACGCAGCGTGCAAGTGCACTTCATCTTCGAGCACACGGCGCTGAAACCAGAACACGTGAAACACCAGCAGCAGCGCGGCGGGAATCGAACCGAACGTGATCGCAAGGCCAAGCATGAATATGAGGTGGCCCAGGTACATCGGATTGCGCGTGTACGCATAGATGCCCGTGTCGACGATGCGCTCCGGCGGGATGTCGATGCCTGGCCCGCCGCCGCCGTGCGCCGTGCGGTACATCCCACTGAATCGATATTGACTGTAGCCCCAGATGAGCAACGGCACCCCCCAGATCAGAAATTGCAGTTCGCCACGACGGATCAATAGCTCTATCGCGATGATGCAAAGCGGATAGACGAAAAAGGTTCTCCGCGATGTACTTTTTAACCAGCGGCGAATGCTGAAGGGTCGTTTTTGACTGAATAAAGGCATTGGTACGCTTTCACTGTTGAAAAAATAGTCATCTGGTACCACGGCATCGGCATCAATACCACCACCGCGGTCTACCGAAGCCGGGTAAACTTTTACGGTCTCGACATCTGAGCGATACACCCTTGGAGAACGCAATTTTGATAGCGAAAACACTGAAGCCGGCCACCACCGCGTTGCTGTTTTTTGACATGCTTAACGGGCATATCAAATCTGGCCAGGCGGCCACCACTGCACGGTATGCACCAGTGATCGCTGCCGCTTCGGTATTGCTGAACGCTGCGCGCACGCAAGGGATGATGGTGGCTTATGCCTGCGCCAACCATCGCGCCGACAACGCGACGACCGCCCACACCATACGTGACACCGACGGACGTCTGCGCCCGCTGGCCCCTTCCGACACCCGGGAATTCAAGCCCGTTGTAGCAGGTGGTACCTGGGAGGCGCAGGTGATCGACGAACTGGCACCCGCAGCCGGGGACTATCTCATTCCCAAGTACCGCTGGAGTGCTTTTTTTCAAACTTACCTCGACCTCGCTCTGCGGTCGCGCAACATTGATACCCTCATTATTGCAGGGGGCTCGACTGATGTCGGCGTCGCCAGTACCGCTTTCGCCGCGCGCGATCTGGATTACAACCTTGTGGTTGCGAGCGATGCCTGTTCGTCGCCTGAGCAGGATAACCACGATCAGTTCATGCGACGTATTTTCCCGCGCATGGCGCGGGTCAGAACGTCGGCGCAGATAGTCACCATGCTTTCGGGAAGCAATGATTGACATAACAACCTCTCGTCCGGGACATCACGCCGTCAGCGTCCGATAAAGCGCCAGCAGCCGCGATGGCAACTGGTTGATGTCGTCCAGCACTTCATAATCGATGCCGTCGCACATCGTGCGCAAATAATCATTTCCCTGCGGATCGATGGTCAGCACGAACGGCATAATGCCAGCCTCACGCGCCTCGTTCAGCGCCTGCCGCGTATCGTGGATCGCGTATTCAACTTCTGCGCCCTCTCCATACTGCTGCCCATAATCGAGATCGAACGGCCGTCCATCCGAAATCAGCATTAGCAGTTTGGTGCGCGACTCCTGCGCACGCAATTTCTGTATCGTGTGCCGGATCGCCGGCCCCATGCGGGTCGTATGCAGAGGCTTGATGTTGTCGACACGGGCAGCGATCCGGTCCGACAGGCGTTCCTCGAAGTCCTTGAGTACGTGAAACTTAACGTCTTCGCGTCCCGTGCCAGAAAAAAAATAGATGGCGTAGGTATCGCTGAGGCGCTCCAGCGATGCCATCAGCAACACCGCCGTTTCTTTCTCGAGATCGAGTATGGTGCGATAGTTTCTACCGTGCAGCTGCGGGCTCGCCACCGACATTGGCGAATTGTGCGTTAGCTCAACGTGCTCTGCGGTCGATGAACTCTTGTCGATCAGGAAGGCTGCCACCACATCCCGCGCCAGCTTCTGCCGGGATGTATAGACCTGATCCGATGGCGAAATTCCCGCCCGCATGTCGATTAGCGACTCGATCGCGGCATCGAGGTCGAGGTCATCGCCCTCACCCATTCGTCTGACCTTGCGCAAGCCCTCGCGCGCGATGCGCTCGAACTGATGCTGGATCTGCGGCATCAGCCGCCCATAGGCGCGCAGCGTTTCCTGATAATAATGCGTTGATGCGCCAGCGTCGATGCGCGACTCTTTGACGCAACACCAGCTACGCTTGTACGCACCCGCCACATGATCCCATTCGGGATAGATGAATGAAAATAATTCATGGCTGTGTAGCTCGCCGCCGTGCTTGTGTATTTCGTCATCGCCAAAATGGTCGTGGTGATCGTGCTCCATCGGCTCATCCGGCGGCTTTGGACGCGTGTCGTCCGGTAGCGCCAGTTCTGCTGCCGCTTCCGCCGCACCATCTTGAGTGAATCGGTAAATCGCCTGTTGATCGAGCGGCCCCGCGCCTTTGTAGTGGGTGTAGCGTGAGCCAAGCTGATCGCGGTAAGAGACCGGTGCCATTACGGTGGCGAGCACGTCGTCGCCTTCGAGGCGCGATTTTTCAGGTTCCGGCCAAACAGTCGGCCATTGCAGCTCACGCGACGCCAGCAGCACATCGACGCGCGAGTTCGGGCCGTAATCCGCACTGATGTTGGGAAGGCTGACAATGAGGCAATACACTCTCATGGCCGCCTCGGCACTGTCCTCTACTCGCGCATCGTCACAAGCGAGCAACCGCATTGTTTGAAGCAAACGGCGCGTCGGCTCATGCAGCAATTCCGGCAACGCAAATAATTCATTCGTTGCCAGGCTCACGCGCACCGCGATTTCTGCCAGTGCATTGCGTGGGCCCATGCCAGAAAGCGATGGCCTGTCGTGTAACACCGCGCGTTGAATTTTTTCGTAACCTGCCCGCAGCCCCGGATAGCGGCGCTTCGACCATTCGTCGAGACGTAAATCTTCCATGACCGTAAACACCTCGATGGCCAGTTGCCGCTGCGCAAACAAGCTGAAAAAAGTCTCCAGGTCTGATTCAAGCGCATGGCGTTTTGTCTCGGCCATGTAGGCGGGGCGCAGCGCCGAAAAGTGCACCGCAGGACGCAGGAAGTCGAAGGAAAACGTAGCGCCATCGTAATGCGCGGCGCGGTGGGTTAACGCAACCTTGTACCAAAGGAAATTGCCGTTCCCCCACAAGAATCGGAACATGCGATCCGGCAGCCTGATGGTGGTGTGGGTGTCGGGATACTGCTGCGGATCGCTGCGATTGCCAAACGGAACCAGCGCGGCATTGCGTGCCGACAGTGCGCGGTAGTAAAGGCCCAGCACCGGCGCCACACCTTCCAGAGACTGGCCCGCGTGGCGGTGCTCCGGATCCTCCTTCGCCGAACCGGTCGGACTCTTTTCCAGCACGGTACGCGCACCGGGCCGGTGGTAGCGCTTCACGGGAAAATTGCTTCGATGACTTGGCGTATGCCCTTGGCCAGCAGCATGTCGTCCGTCATCGCCTGCACAATGGCGACATCGCATGCACGGCGCGGCGACACCCCTTGCACGATCAACCGACCGGCATAAATGAGAAGCCGCGTGCTTGGGCCCTCCAGCAGATTTTGTTCATCCAGGTGCCGGATCTGCACACCCACGAGCGCGAGCGACGCGGCAGTGGCGGTGTCGACGCCAGCTTCGCGCTCGATGATGCGTTGTTCCAGAACCTCGGCCGGATAGTCGAACTCGATCGACACGAAGCGCTGGCGCGTACTATGCTTCAAATCCTTGGTGGTCGACTGATATCCGGGGTTATAAGACACGACGAGGAAGAAATCGGGGTGGGCCTTGAGCAGTTCGCCTTTTTTTTCAATCGGCAGCAGGCGACGGTGGTCGGTCAACGAATGGATGACGACGATGGTGTCCTTGCGTGCTTCCACCACTTCGTCGAGGTAACAAATGCCGCCACTTTTCACTGCACGTGTCAGGGGGCCATCGATCCAGTGTGTACCGTCAGACGAGAGCAGATAGCGCCCGACCAGATCGGTCGCGGTCAGGTCTTCGTGACAGCTCACGGTCGTTAATGCGTATCCCGCCTGTGCCCCAGCCTTACGCGCCAGGTGCCACGCCATGAACTCGACAAAACGCGTTTTACCGCAACCGGTCGGACCCTTAAGCAAAACCGGAATGCGCTCGCGGTACGCGGCCTCGAACAGGCTGACTTCATCGCCAACCGGCAGGTAAAACGGTTCTTCATCCGCACCGGTCAACTCGCTGCCCTGCTGGCTGACACCGGATGGTGTAACAGTTAGATCCACGCCAATTCCTTTGCGTTAAAAATTCGACATCAGGCGAATTCGCCATTTTGCTCACGGCGAATCCATGACACCGGATCCTGGGCGTAATCGCGCTGGTAGTCGCCGGGATAATTAATGCCGGGCAGTGCCGGAATCCAGTCGTATTCGAGCAGACTTGAATTACCCAGCACGTTCGCCACCCGCACCACATCCGGATCGTCCAGCATGGTCAGGCGGCCTTTGTCGATCAGCTTGACCCACTCGCCAGTTTCGCAATCCTTGATTTCGTAAGTGGCGAACACGTTGTGCACATGCGGGAAGTGCATGGTTGGCAGCTTGTTTTGTTTACAGTAGTTCAGGAAGGTCTGATCCCAATGCTCTGCGCCAAATCCGAAATGGATCACGCCAGCCTGCGCACGTTCCGGCAGGTTGGTCCAGGAATCGTTGTAATTCCACAAGGTCTCAATTTGGCGATAGCTCTTCGGATTGGTGCCGATCGACGCATCGTTGAAGTAAGCCCAGCCCTTGTACGGAAAGCCCGGATACTGCACGTCCTTGTAGCGTTCGACCACTTCACGCCACAGTTCCCCGTATTTGCCGCCACCGACAATCCTGGTAATCATCCCGCTTTCAACGTGTACTTCGATGTGCGGAAAATAGCCGGTGTGATTGCTGGTGCCGCCGATCACGCCATTGAGCGTCGGCATCAGGATCTTTGCTTCCTTGAGAAAAGTGTCAACGGGATGGCCAAAGCGGATGCCCTGAATCGTCGAGCCGAGAATATGGCCGGAAATATAGGCACCCTTCGGCCACAACGCCGCCTGCTCTGGCGTCACATCCCAGCCGATATTGGTGCCCTCGGGGCTGCTGATACGCACGGCAGAAGCTCTGCCAAAAGCGCTGACCAATTTTAGATCGACCATGCGCCAGATTTCATCCGGATAACCGTTGGCGCGCGAAATGAAATCTTCGTAGGTGCCATACACCCAGTTGTTGCGAATCTTTTTGCCGGCGGCGCGGCGCCAGTGCGAGCGGCCGGCTTCTCCCGCATACACGCCGGTGTAGCCGGGGCGATCATCGAGAAAGCGCTTCAGTGCAGCCGCGGCCACGTTGAATTCAATCCCGCTCTCGATCATCGGTGGCAGGCGGTCGGTGATTTCGCGCCAGCCGTCGGCGGCGCTGTAGACCACCGTTTCCATGCCGAGATCCACGGTGTTAATTCGATCAACCTTTGCCACGCCACGCTCGAGCAGCGCGCGCTTGAGCGCTTCGAACACCATGTCGTTCTGATGCGGGAAGGTGATGATCAGCAGGTGATCGTTCTCGCGGATATCTCCCAGCGCCGAGCGACCGTAGCGCCGCTGCAGATGCGCACGCGCCAGTGGCATGAGTGCTTCGATATCGGTGCTGCGCTCTTGCCGCAAATAGGCCGGATGCCGCGGCGCAGGATAATGAAAACCCGGAAGTGCTGCTGGCACGCCGGGGGCGAGAGAAGCCAAACTGATCGAACCGCCTGACATGCTTTCTCCTGTGTTGTGATCAAGTGACGCTTGCCGGGTCAGCGTGATTGCCGGGTAATAATTTCCATGTACAGCTTTTCCCACTTGGTGTTCTCGTCCAGCACCAGAGCTGGGTCGATGAACTTGAGTTGCATCTTGTCAAGAATCGAGCCCCCCTTGCGACTCGCGGCCAGATACTGGTTTTTGGCCAGGATCGTCTGGCCCTCACTCAGCATGAAGTCATAAAACAGGACCGCCGCGTTTGGATGCGCTGGCTGCTTCGACAAAGCCATGCCATTGGCGCGAATAACGGCTGGCTGGATGACGTCCCAGTCGACTGGTGCACCCTTCTTCTTCAGTTTGTCGGCGTTGTGGTTGTATACCGTCAAGCCCAGCGGCACCTCGCCAGAGGCAACCAGACCGGCCAGTAATGTATGTCCCTTGCGCACCGATATGCCGTTGGTGGCGACGATATCGCGGAACAGTTTGAGACCCTTTTCCTCGCCCAACTCTTTCACCACGGTGCCAAACCAGTCGATGTCTTCGGCTTCGATTCCCAGCCGTCCTTTCCATTTGGGATCGAGAAGGTCTTGATAAGATTTTGGAAAGTCTTCTTTTTTCACCAGCTTGGTGTTGTAAATTTGCACGAACATATTTAGCCGCGTTCCGATCCATTCCTGATGCGGCATGATCGCCTGTGGAATCAAATCGGCAACGTACGGCGAATAGACTTTCTGTAACACTTTTTCCCGGCGCAGCGATTCGAGTTCGGGGCCATTGGTTTCAACGACATCAAAATCGAAGCGGCCGGCACGCGCCTCCGTGACGATGCGTTGCACAACTTTTTCGGAACCGGCGCGCCAGAATTTAACCTTGACGCCGTACTTTTTTTCAAAAGTCGCTGCCAGTTCGGTAATGTCCTCCACCGTGAGCGAGGTATAGACAGTCAATGCACCTTCCTGTCGCGCACCCTGTATCAGACGCTGTTCGCGGTCGGGACCTTCATACAGCGCCAGAGATGCCACAGATTTGCCCGCTTGCGCAAGCGTCACCCCCGGCATGGATATGCAACAGGCGATCAAGATATGCGACAGGAAACGACTAGACACTTTCATGCGTTGCTCCTTGGAAATATGGCTATTCTGGACAGCGCTGCGGCAAATTTACCGATGGCTTTACGCCGCATACTTAACGCTCAATCCAATTACGTTAATGACGTGTACGCCGGTGCGGGCCGCGAAAAAAACGCATGCAGGATGTTGTAGGCGAGCAGGTAGTTCTTCTGTTGAAAGCTTGCGTGCGAAATGCCGGTCATAACGGTGAACTGCTTGTCCGGGTTGGGGAGCCGCTTGAAGAATTCGATCAGGTCATCCATGGCCGCAATGCCATCAAATTGGCCGCGCAGGATAATGGTCGGCACGGTGATTTTTGTCGGATCGTTTACCGGCAGCTTTGAGCACATATCGATATAAGTGCCATTGGGCATCGAGTCGTCCAGTGCGAGGATCGCGTCTGCAAACGAATCAACCACACGCTTTTCCGCACAATCGGGATGATCGCGTTCGAAGATGGAATATACGAAGGCGCGGTCGATAGGGCGGCGTTTTTTCGCCATGAATTCAGGCAATTTCTTGCGCCGCTGTGCAAGCGTTGGCGCGCCCTCACCGGTCCATACATAGGCGTCGAGTGCCAGACGGGCGACGCGATCGGGGTGCCGTTCTGCAAACAACGCCGCGCGCAATGCACCGGATGAAATACCGTAGGTGAGAAAACTTTTAATGCCGCGCGTCTTGAATATGTAGTCGGTCGCCGCAGCCAGATCGTCAGCGCCGTTGGAAATATCGCAGAAAATATCACGCGTCTTGTCCGAGCGCCCGTACCCCTCCATATCCACGGTCCAGCATACAAAGCCGCGCTGCGCGAACCAGTCCATGACAGAAGAATCCGGCCGGCCAGGCACGGTGAGATCGAAGGTCGGCTGCGAGGCCATGGACGAGCCGTGCACGAAAAGGACAGCCGGTTTGTTGTCAGGTGAGCCGACGAACTTCTCCCATAGAAACAGGCGTACGTCGCCCTTATTCGTCCGGTGTTCCACGCCGGTGACTACTGCATCGCTGCTGGCTTGCTGTGAACTCATCACTGCTCCTCGTGATTAAATGATGCGCCGGGATCAATCGACCCTGGCGCCAGTTTCTTTAATGATTTTTGCCCAGCGGTCTTTCTCTTCGCGGAAGTACATATCAAATTCAGCAGGCGTCGAGCCGACCAGCTCGATTGACGCACCGCTAAAGTAGGTTTTGACTTCAGTCGATGCGAGGACCACCAGCAGTTCGCGATGGAGTTTGTCAATAATGGGAGTGGGCGTTCCCTTGGGTGCCAGCAAACCCATCCAGACATAAGCCGAGTAGCCCTTCAGGCCGGCTTCGTCGAGTGTTGGTACGTCGGGCAGCTGTGACGAACGCGTCGTGCCGGTTACGGCAAGCGGCCGCAGCTTTCCGGCCTTGATGTGGCCCAGCATACCGGCGATGCCGGGAATGGATACCTTTACCTGTCCACCAACCAGATCGGTCGTGGCCTGACCACTGCCGCGATAGGGAACATGGCTTAACTTGATGCCTGCCATCGAGGCGAACATCGCCGCGAACAAATGCTGGCCACTGCCGTTGCCAGATGACGCGTAGTCGATTTTGCCTGGCCGCTCCCTGGCGTACACAATAAATTCCTCCACGGTCTTCACCGGTAACGAGGGATGAACAACGAGCACCCCCGGCTCGCGTCCGAGCAACGAAACGGGCGCGAAATCCTCGATGGGATTGAACGCGAGTTTCGAGTACAGCGAAGCGCTGATGGCATTGGTCTGCGACGCGAGCAGCAGGGTGTAGCCGTCGGGTGACGATTTGGCCACCATTTCGCTGCCGATCATGGCACCGGCACCTGGCCTGTTCTCGACGATGACTTGCTGATTGAAACGTTTGGAGAGTTCCTGCGCGATCACCCGCATCGGCCCATCGACTGCGCCGCCAGCTGAGAATGGGACAATGACGCGAATCGGGCGAGATGGGTAATCCTGTGCGAGCGTCTGGGATACGCCGAAACTTCCGAGCAAGGCACCTAAGACCAGGGGAATTACTCGGGCATACCTGCTGAAATGTGCCGCTGTCTTCGTGTGCATGAGTGATTTCCTCTTCGATGGCCGAGTTTATTGCAGAGTGAAAAAGTTAAAACTGCCCGCTGGATGCGGCGTTTGGAGCAAAGGTACTTAGATCGCCGCGCCCTGACTCGCGTGTTGCCGAATTTTGCGGTGACGTAGCTGCATTAATACGATGCCCTGTCGAGAAATTCCAGCAGCCGCTGCGGCGCATTGGCTTCGGTCTGCTCAGTGGCGGGCATATCCCAATACTCTGCACCGGGAATGCATTCCTCAAGATAGCGCGCCGCAGAGGTGGCATGCGAGGCATCATGCCCCGGCACCACCAGCGTAGGAATATCAAGACGTAGCAGGTCTTCGGGTTCCGCCCCTGGGGCAGTGTCACGATCCAGCAACGTGCTTGCCATACCGGCTACGATGTACTTGTAATGATCGGCGTTTTGCTTTGCATAGTGCTCGGCAAACGCGCTGTCGTGCTTTAGTACTGAAGCCCACGGCCCGCCGCGCGGATCGCCACCGAAGGGCTTGCCGTCTTTAGCGGCTAGCGCAACTACGGCGGCTAGCCCATGCTGATGCACAAAAGCGAGATGCTCGGCAAAACGCTGATGGCCACTGAGGCGATATCTGGCACCGCCCACCGGCCAGTAGAGAATCATGCTGAGTGTTGACCCAGGGTGCGCCACCGCGAATGCCATCACCGGGCAGCAACCCATGCAGCCGCCCATCAGATGCGCCCGCTTGATGTTGAGGTAATCGAGCAGTCCCTTGCCCTGTGCGACATAGTCGGCCCAGGTGATGCGCTCGACACGACCGCCCGATTGGCCGCATTCGCGTCGGTCGAAAATAATGCAGCGATATTGTTTCGCAAGGTGATCCAGCGGTTTGGTCTTCGCATACACGCCCAGCGATGACCATTTTTCCAGCGTGGCATCAAAGCCGCCGGGCGAAAACATCAGCAATGGCGGGCCATCGCCGATTACTTCGTAGCGGGTGTTGATACCGTCAATGGTGATGAAAGGCATGGCGCAATCCCTCTCCGTGATCAATATTTGATTTGGCGCGCGGCGCGAACATCTTCGCCCAACGCCGTGAGCGCGTCGAGCGTGGTCTTGGCAACGTTCGCATAGGTGCCCGGCTTTTCAATGGCGCTGGCGGCATAACCGATCGCGGCATGCGCCATGCGCACACGACCATCGAGCCACGGGCCGCCACCGAAGCCACCGATGACCGGCACACCCACTGCACTGACCACGGCCGGGCCGGCGACCGGACCGGAATTGGTGAAATCAAGCAGTACGGCGCCGGCTTTTTCAAGCCGCTTGGCCTGTTCGACAAATTTCGCGGCCATGCCTTCCGGCACCTGCGCACCTGCTGCGGACTGCGCGCTGTAGGGGATACCGAATTCCAGCGCGGTCTGCGGTGTCAGGCCGAACTGCGCCCACACCGGGATACCGGCACGAGTGATCGCGGTGACAGCCTCGGGAAAGTTGGCGGCTCCATCGAGTTTGATGATATCGGCGCCTGCTTCCTTCACCAACCGGATTGCGGCACGCACCGCAGAGTCAGCGCCTTCCTGCAAGGGGCCGAACGGAAAATCGCAACTCACCAGCGCACGCTTCACGCCGCGACGTACCGCCTTGCAGACGATGATCATTTCTTCCATCGTAACTTCAAGAGGATTCGCATGACCCCAAAGATTGACACCGACCGAGTCACCCACCGACACAATATCCACACCGGCACGGTCCGCAATCTGTGCGATCTGAAAATCCCAGGCGACCACGCCGAAGATTTTTTTGCCGTCACGCTTCATTTGCTGAAGTGCCGGGATGGTAACCGCAGAATGTTTTGATTCCATGGAGTTCCTTCGTTTGCCTACTAGCCTTTGAACTTAAAGTGCTTCACCGTCTTTTAATACGCCCGCCGCGCGTAACGAAGCTTCCAGCCACTTTGGCCGTATGCCTTTACCGGACAGAATATCGGCAATGCGCTGTTGTTCATCCGCCACTTTTTTCACGGCCAGATCGAGCATAGCTTCGGCTTTCTCTCGCTCGATAACGACGACACCATCCGCATCACCCACCACCAGATCGCCCGGGCTGACGGCCACGCCGCCACAGGAGATCGGCCAGTTGATGCGCCCCGGCACGTACTTGGTCGGACCGTTCGGGTTTGAGCCGACCGAATAGACGGGAAAACCCAGCGCCAGCAATTCCTCGGTATCGCGATGCGCGGCATCCAGTACCACGCCGCCGAGGCCGAGCTTTTTGCAGGCGGTGAGCATGATTGAGCCCATCAGCGCGCAATTGCGGTCGGCCTTGCCGTCGACCACCAGGATATCGCCGGGCTTGGCCATCGCCATCGCAGCGTGAATCATCAGATTGTCACCGGGCCGAATTTCTATCGTGAACGCCGGGCCACACAGGCGCGTGGCGGTCGACAGCGGACGAATGCGGCCATCGACAGTACCGCGACGGCCGGCCACATCGGCAAGAATCGAGGCGGCAAACCTGGACGCTTTTTGCACCACATCGGGCGAGACGCGTTCGAAATCGCGGCGTATATCGGATAGATCGGGGGAGGTCCTGGTACTCATGTTGATGTCCTTGCGTTCAGCGCGCTAACTTGCTCAGGAAAATTTCTTGGCCGCATGGCCACGCGTGGTCAGCAGTGTGTCGAGACGCGGATACACCTTGCGTGCATTACCTTCAAAAATCTTGTAGCGTTCGGCTTCCGTCAGCGTAGTGACCTGGTCGATATAGCGCTTGGTATCGTCGAAGGGGAAACCGTTTTCAGGATCAATGCCCGGCACCGCGCCGAGCATTTCAGACGCAAATAAAATATTGTCGATCGGTATCACCTTGGTCAGCAATTCAATGCCCGGCAGATGGTAGACGCAGGTATCGAAATAGACGTTTTGCATCACATGCTCGGCCAGCGGCGTCTTCTTGATACTCAGGCACAGTCCGCGATAGCGACCCCAGTGGAACGGTACCGCACCCCCGCCGTGTGGGATCACAAATTTGAGCGCCGGGAAATCCTTGAACAGATTGCCCTGGATCAGCTGCATGAAGGCTGCGGTGTCGGCATTGATGTAATGCGCACCGGTGTGGTGGAAGTTCGGATTGCAGCAGGAGGTGACGTGGATCATCGCGGGCACGTTGAGCTCGCACAATTTTTCGTAAATCGGATACCAATGTTTATCGGTCAATGGCGGGCCGGTCCAATAGCCGCCGGACGGATCGGGGTTCAGGTTGACGCCGACAAAACCGAGCTCATTGACGATGCGTTCGAGCTCCGGAATGCAATTCTTCGGTGAAACGCCCGGTGACTGCGGCAACTGCCCCACGCCGACAAAGTTATTCGGCAGCAGCGTGCACAGGCGATGAATCAGGTCGTTACTGATCGTGGTCCAGTGTCGGCTTACCTCTTCGGTGCCGATGTGATGTGCCATGCCGGCCGCACGCGGCGAAAAAATGGTGAGATCGCTGCCGCGTTCTTTCTGCAGCTTCAATTGCGGCGCGACACTGTTGATTAACTCCTCGTCGCTGATGCCGAGGTCCAGCGATGCGGGCTTGCGCATCGGATCGGCGAGCCCGGCGAGCTGCTTGTCACGGAACACATGCAGCGCCTTTGGCTCGGTGGTGTAATGGCAATGGGTGTCGATGATCATGAAATGAGGGCCGGTTGGTATGGCGTTGCAGCAGTGGTTGATGTAGTCGGCGCATTGGCGACGCAGGCGTCGAACCCCGACTGCAAAGCGGCTTTGTCGAGATGGCGGCCGATCAACACCATGCGGCTGTGGCGACTCTCGCCGGGTTTCCAGGGTTTTTGCAGGTCACCTTCGAGCAACATGTGCACCGCCTGAAATACCAGCCGCCGGGGTTCGTCCTTGAGGTCGATAATACCCTTGGCGCGAAGGATATCCTCGCCTTGTGTGGCCACCAGATGCTTAAGCCATGCACTGACCCGGCTCTGGTCCATTGGTGTGTGTGAAACGAGGGAAATACTGAGGATACCGCTGTCGTGCACATGATCGTGACCACAATGCTCATCGTGGACATGGCCGGTTTCGCCGTGCTGTTCCGGCCCCAGAAAATCCGGTTCCAGCGAAACGAGTCGCCCCAGATCGAATCCGCCCTGCCCCAGCACCTTATCCAATGCAACGTTTGCGCGTTGCGTGCGGTGAATCGGTGCCAGCGGGTTGAGTTGTCGCAGGCGCGCTTCGATGCTTTTCAAAACTTCGGCTGAAACCAGTTCGCTTTTGTTAAGCACGATCTGATCGGCAAAGGCGATCTGTTCAACCGCTTCACGGCTATCCGCCAGTCGCAGCAGAATGTGTTTGGCATCCACCACCGTGGTGATTGAATCAAGCACGGTGCGTTCCTGCAAAAATTGATCGACGAAAAAGGTCTGCGCCACCGGGCCGGGATCGGCGAGGCCGGTGGTTTCGACAATGATGGCATCGAACGGTTTTGCACTGCCGTCTTGCCTGGACAGGAGACTGTGCAAGGTGCGGATCAGGTCGCCGCGTACCGTACAGCAGATGCAACCGTTGTTCATTTCGAACAACTCTTCATTTGTGTTGAGTATCAGGTCGCTGTCGATGCCGATCTCGCCAAATTCGTTGACGATCACGGCATAGCGACGTCCGTGGTCTTCGGAAAGGATGCGGTTGAGCAACGTGGTTTTACCGGCACCGAGATAGCCGGTGAGCACCGTGACGGGGATACGCTGGTGTAAAGCTTCGTTCATGGCTCTTTGGGGGCGCGAATCAGGGCGGTGATCGAAGACTGCGCCCTAAAGCCACGGCATCAGGGACGCGTGTATCACGTCCGGCACACCGGCATTTCCCACCGACCGAATGGCAAGGTCCACATCCTTGAGCGCGAATTTATGGGTCGTGACTTTTTCCAGTGGAAAGCGTTTGGACGCCAGTTGCTGGAGGGCATATTCGCAGGCCCGATAGCTGTGCCCGCGCGCACTTTTGAGAGTGATGAATTTCACCGTCATTTTACCAATCGGGAAATTGGGGAAGTCGCCCATCTCACCCTGTACGACCATTGTGCCGCCCTTGCGCTTGAGCGCTTCGATGCCGAGCATGATGGGAAAGGTGCCGGCACCGGCTGTGCAATCGAGCACGACGTCGACGCCGCGACCACCGGTAATCTCCATGATGCGCGCCAATGGGTCCTCCTTGTTCACATCGATGACGTGATCGGCCCCGAGGGATTTCGCGACCTCCATACGTGCCGCGTCTTTGCTGGTGCCCGTGACAATGATAAGTGCGGCACCGGCCTGCTTGCAGATGACCGTCTGTGACAGCCCCTGCTGGCCGGGGCCCTGGATCAGTACCACCGAGTCGTAGCCTACACCGCCATCGAACAGCGACCATTCGATACCGTTGGCCATCGGCGTAACCAGGCCTGCCAATTCCGGGCTGACGCCATCCGGCACCTTATGCACCACCGCATTCCACGGCAAGTACACATACTCGGCGAAACCGCCCCATAAATGGTGCTTGTTATTGGAGGTGGTATAGCCATAACGGCGACCGTCGGGATTGGAGCGCCAGTCGGTATTTTCGCAATGACGGTATTCGCCCTTGTGGCACCATTCGCATTTCATGCAAGCCACATAGTGCTCGACGAACACCAGATCACCCTCCTTGAAACCCTTGCGGCGCGTGAATTCGCGACCCGCTTTGGCGATGTAGCCGATATTTTCATGGCCCATGATCACGGGTCCGTCGCGCAATGGTTCCTTGTACATCTTTACGTCGGTACCGCAAATGCCGGCGACTTCCATTTTCATCAGCGCACTGTCGTCGGCTATTTCGGGCATCGGAAACTCGCGGATTTCTATCTGGCTAGGACCTGTCTTCACCGCTGCTTTTACTTTTTCCACTATCGCGTCCCTTTAATGATTATTTTTGATTATTGGTGGGCACACATTGGCGCGCCGGACCGATTTTCAACCAGTCATTGCACTCGCTCAGACCGACGATTGTGCAACACCTTCGCGTGCCAGTAGTGCATCTTTCGCAGCATCCTTAAATGCCACGCCCGAAGGCAATACCACTGATGCAGAACGAACCCGCTGTGCGGAGGGGTTAATGGCCGGAGGTGGGGTGCCCTTGTCGCGCAACGCCTTCGCGGCTTTCATCAGGCGATGGCGCGCCATGATAATGCCGTTGTCGGTGGACACCAGGTTTTCCTTGGTGCGGTCGCAGAGCGGGCCCATGCTCTCCTGTAGCGACGCATCCTGCATGCCAATGCCTTCGATACCGCTATAGGCGATACCGGCCTTTTGCGCTTCGCGATCCATCAGGTAGTCATTGTCCTTGTTTTGTAGTGGGCGATAATTTTTGTCGACCGCAACGTGGATACCCTTGCCGGCCTCCATCGCACTGCGCTCTGCATGACTTAACGCGCGCACCGGATGATAGTCGAAGCTCCAGGCCCAATTATTTTCATCGTCAATCGGAATCCAGAAATGGCCATGCATCGGATGATCTCCGCGCGGCGGCACCATGGTGAAGCAGGGCATGACCCAAGGCGTGATCCGCCAGTAATAGTGGCCCTCTTCCGCATTGCGCCGTGCGCCGATATACAGGCCACCTTCGCTTTCCACCACTTCAAAAATCGGTTTACGGTCGTTCAGGTTGTATTGATTCCCTTTGGCACCTTTGAACAAGGGGTCTGTGTTGAGGCTGCCGCTATGCAGAAACGATACGTGGCTGGAATCGATGCCGCCTTCCATCGCCTGCAAATAATTACACTCCTGAAAACGTTTGGAGGTGTAACTTTGCGCCGGCGGCACGGTCGCGAATTCGAATTCCGGAAACGGCGGTTGATGCTCCAGTGGGCCCATGTATACCCAGATCACACCCCCGCGTTCGATCATCGGATAGGATTTCAGTTTGACCTTGCTGCAATAGCCGCTTTCCGCAGGTTCTGACGGGACTTCAATGCACTGCCCATTCACATCATATTTCCAGCCGTGATAAGGACAGCGAATACCATTTTCTTCGTTGCGGCCAAACCACAGCGAAACGCCGCGATGCGCACAAAACTCGTCCACCAGACCCAGGCGTCCCTGCGTATCCCTGAATGCAACCATGCGCTCTGACAACAGCTTCAGGCGGACCGGGGGGCAATCCGGCGCGGGCAGTTCCTGCGAGAGCAGCGCGGGCAACCAGTAACGGCGGAACAAATCACCCATCGGCGTGCCAGGCCCTGTCTGCGTCACGAGTGCATTTTGTTCAGGTTTTAGCATTTGGAATGTTCCTTTTCAGCGAGAATTTCATGGAGCAAAAAATCTTTCTTCATTGTCGTAAGCCGCCGTGGAAAATCGGCACTAAAACTCGGCAATGACAATTGTTCTTTTATGCGGAACGTCGTTCCTCTTCAGCTGGATTACGTTATCATTTCTACACTTGCAGTGTC
The DNA here is from genome assembly GCA_046596005.1 of Usitatibacteraceae bacterium. Taxonomy (GTDB): domain Bacteria; phylum Pseudomonadota; class Gammaproteobacteria; order Burkholderiales; family Usitatibacteraceae; genus UKL13-2. The sequence continues at coordinate 17,756 of JBKJMK010000270.1, forward strand.
AATTTTAGCCACAACAATTTGCTGCTCAAGTTTGTCCACTCCGTCACACTTTCGCATTCAACCCGTATTCCAATCCAGATCCATGAATGATTCTTCTGCAACTGCATTGTTAGAACTCTGCCCGACGAGCGACGTTCCCGAAGGTGGTGTCGTCAAGGTCGAAGCTGCCGGCCTGACGCTTGCCGTATTCAACCTCGGCAGTCACTTCTACGTAACCGACGACAACTGCACGCATGGGCCTGGTTCGCTGTCCGAAGGCTGCGTGGACGGCGACATCATCGAATGCGATTTTCACAATGGTGCGTTCAATATTCGTACCGGTGCAGTCGTCACTCCGCCGTGCATGGTTTCCTTGCGCACCTTCCATACCATCGTGGTCGACGGTAAAGTGTTTATCGATCCTGCTGGCAG
>JBKJMK010000079.1:0-6872 GCA_046596005.1 Usitatibacteraceae bacterium
GCCACATCAAGTGTATGAACTGTTCAGCGGAGGCGGAATCGCCTGAACGCGAGTCGCGCGTGCTTTTTGTTACGAGAGTTTTCACACTGTACTTTTCGCGTGCTGGCAGGGATGATAAGGTTTGATCACTATTGCTCGTGCGATGGCTTTGTTTGAACGCGGACAATGGGCGAAGCAGCAGGCGCCAAGTGTAGCGGAAACACCATTGAATGACCGGCTATTTTCCTGCGGTAGGAGTTGGGGGAACATTATTAACAGGCGAACGATCAGCCATTCCTGCTATTGAGAAACCATGTATGCATTTCGCCTTTACCCTTGACCTCAATGGGCCCGCGCGCTTCAAGCACGAACGGCGCGTCCAGGCGTTGCCTGGTTGCGTCTGTCACGTGGATTCGCCCGGCCAAACCGTGGGATTCCATGCGACTGGCCGTATTGACGACGTCGCCCCACAGGTCATATAGAAATTTGCGTTTGCCGATCACACCGGCCACGGCGGCACCGGTGTCGATACCGATACGAACGTGCAGTTTATAAGGGCTCTGCTCATTGAAGCGGTTCATGGTCGCAATCATGTCCAGCGCCATGTGCGCAGCACGAACCGCGTGATCCGCCACCGGGACAGGCAAACCCGCAGCGACCATATAGGAGTCGCCGACGGTTTTGATTTTTTCGAGGCCGCGAGCATCGGCAATCCTGTCAAAGCGCGAGAAGATGTCGTTGAGCACGCCCAACAGGACTTCCACACTGACGCCTTTGGAAAACTTGGTGAACTCGACGATGTCTGCAAACAATACGGTGACTTCCGGATAGCTGTCGGCGATCACTTCAGTGAAGCCATCAACGGTAAGCTCGGTGCGGCCTTTAAAGCGTTCCGCAATCGAAGGAGGGAGCACGTTCAGCAACAATAGCTCCGATACCCGCTGCTCGGCGAGGAAGCGATCGTTGAGTCGTTTCGTTTCCAGATGCAAAAGGCGAACTTCAAGCATGTTGTAGACGCGAATCAATACTTCCCCGAGATCAAACGGCTTACTCACGAAGTCCTTTGCCCCCGCCTTCAGTGCACGCAGTTTGTGGCCCGGCTGCGCCGTCAGCACGAGAACCGGCAGATATCCATCGGTTTCAATTTCCTTTAAGCCATCCATCACCTGGAATCCATCCATTGCGGGCATCTGCAAATCGAGCATGATCAGGTCGTAACGGTTCTTCAGGTGCAACCCGCAAACTTCGCCAGGATTGGTGGTGGACGTGACGCCGGTGTAGCCGGCACCGTGCAGCATCTGCACCAGCAGTTGAACGTTGGCGAGCTGATCGTCGACGATCAGGATCTTGGCGTTGAGAATGTCGGCTGAACCTATCATGATCGTCGGCCGTCTTACTTGTTTGTGGCCATTTGTTGGCCCGCGTGCGCCAATGCAGCATTCAACGCAACCATAAACTCGTTGACGTTGATCGGTTTGGTGAGATAGCGGAAGAAACCCGCATCCATGCCTTTCTTGATATCGCCGGGCATGGCATTGGCGCTGATGGCGAGCACTGGAATGTGCGCCGTGCGCGGGTCTTCGCGGAGTATTTTCAGCGCCTGGATACCGCTGATACCGGGCAGATTGATGTCCATCAGGATCACCTCCGGCAGATACTCGCGCGCAAGCGCGATGCCGAGATCGCCGTCTATCGCGGTCAACAGGCGTAGTTCGGGACGACGCGCGATGAGTTGCTCGACAAGCTTCAGATTAGCAGGGTTGTCTTCAACATAGAGAAGGGTGTGCAGCAATGGGCCCTGCTGAACCGGCACATCGGTCCACGCTTTGGGTAAGGTTGTTTCAATTGAAAGTAGTGGTGGCGCAGCCGAACTTAGTTCGAACCAGAACACACTCCCCACCCCGACCTTGCTATCCACACCGATCACGCCACCCATCAGCTCGACCAGGCGCTTGCTCATCACGAGGCCGATGCCGGTGCCTTCCTCAGCGCTGTTCTCCTGACCGAGACGGTTGAACGGTTGAAAGAGTTGCATCAGCTTTTCCGGAGACAGGCCAGCACCAGTGTCCTTTACGCCGATGCGGGTGCGTGCCGGGCCACCAATCAGGCAATCCACGATAACCGTTCCGCCAGGCTGATTGTATTTAATCGCATTCGAAAGCAGGTTGATGAGAACTTGCTTGAGACGGGTGCGGTCGGCACGAACAAAGTACGGAAGTTCGAAGCTTGGAAAAGTCAATGTGATGCCACGCTTTTGTCCCTGTGGCTCGATCATGGCCTGACACTCGATCATGACCTCGGCCAGTGATACCGGTTCCTCCGATAGCGACAGTTTTCCGGACTCGATCACCGCAAGATCAAGAATTTCGTTGATGAGTTCCAGCAGGTACCATCCTGCGTGGAGTATCTGGTCAATGCTTGCCTTTTGCGAAGGCGTTGCCGGCGGGGTTTCGGAATCCATCAACTGAGCGAAACCGAGAATAGCGTTGAGGGGAGAGCGCAACTCATGGCTCATGCTGGAAAGGAAATCCGATTTCGCGAGATTGGCCTTTTCGGCAACCACCCTGGCGTTCTCGAGTTCAACGTTCGTTTCCTGAAGCGCCTGATCGAGAAGTTTGCGCTCCGTGACGTCGCGCGCTGCGGCAAACACGCCCTGCAACGTCCGGTCCCGGTCGTAGAAAGTGGTCGCATTGCAGGACACCACGGTGACCTTGCCGTCCCTGGCGCGCGCGGTGAGTTCGTAGTTCGTGATCTTTTTTTCGCTCAATACCTGTTTGATGCCCGCCTCGGCCCGATCCGGATCAGTAAAATAATTCTTGAACGGCGCACCGATCAGTTCGTCGCGCGTGCAACCGGTAAGCGCTTCCATCTGCTTGTTGACGTCGGTAATGATGCCGGACGGATCAGTGGTCATGATTGCGTCAATGTTGGATTCAATCAGCGAGCGGGTATAGAACTGTTGGTCACGCAAGCGTTGATCCAGCTTTTTCTGCTCGGCCTCAACTTGTTTGCGTGCGGTATTGTCGGTGCCGATCAATAGGTAGCCGATGATGGCATCCTGATCGTCGCGCAATGCCGTCACCGACACTACCGCCGGGAAGCGGCTACCATCCTTGCGGATGTAGGTCAGCTCGTAAATGTCCTCGATGCCGCGCGAAGCCTTGAACACCAGAGCCTCAAAGCCCGGCGTAATCGGGGTGCCGAGCTCGATGCTCAGCGCTTTGGCGCGCGCGATCACTTCCTGCGGATCGGAAATGTCGGCTGGGGTGATCTTGTTCATCACGTCGGCGGCCGTGTAGCCCAGCATGCGTTCGGCACCGACGTTGAAGATCTGGATGACGCCTTTGGCATCGGTGGCGATACTCGAAAAATTGGCGCTGTTGAAAATCGCGCTCTGCAGGGCTCCCGCCTTGAGCAGTGCCTCTTCGGCCTGCTTCCTCGCGGTATTGTCGGTGCCGATCAACAGATAGCCGATGATGGCGTCCTGATCGTCGCGCAATGCCGTGACCGAGACGATGGCCGGGAAGCGGCTACCATCCTTGCGGATGTAGGTCAGCTCGTAAATGTCCTCGATGCCGCGTGAAGCCTTGAACACCAGGGCCTCAAAGCCCGGCGTAATCGGGGTATCCAATTCGAGGCTCAGGGCCGCTGCCCGCGCGATCACTTCCTGCGGATCGGAAATGTCGGCTGGCGTGATCTTGTTCATCACGTCGGCGGCCGTGTAGCCCAACATGCGTTCGGCACCGACGTTGAAGATCTGGATGACGCCTTTGGCATCGGTGGCGATACTCGAAAAATTGGCGCTGTTGAGAATCGCTTTCTGCAAGGCCCCTGTTTTTAACAATGCCTCCTGGCGCTGAACCTCGCTGATGGCATCAACCGTGTCGGCCGCTGGGATGAAACTAGTGGAATCGCTGCTTTTTTGTGACACGACTGACCTCTGTTTAGGCAAATTTATCTGGCGGATTAGACGACCGCAGGTGCAAGCTAGTTATACGCGCGTTCCGAAGAGCAGGGGTTACAGTTTGAATGTCGTGCCCTCAATACCGGGCGTGACTAAATAGTCAGGCTTCGTTACCTCCATCGCTTCCATCGTCAGCCGGTCGAGGTCGGTGTCGGTGTGGTCGGGATCGTGGTGAAATGGTACCAGCTGTTTCACACCGGCTAACGTCCCAAAGTCCAGTGTTTGATTGAGCGAGCTATGGCCCCAGCCACAATGGCAGCCGTATTCGGCGGCGCTGTATTGGCTATCGTGAATAAGCAAATCCGCGTCCGCGGCCAGCATTGCGCCCGAAGTCCATTCGCGCGGGAGCGCTGGAAAGCGCAGCGCACCGAGTGCCGGCTCATGATCAGGCAGGTAAGTCAGCACACGGCCCGACGTTGCCGTGATACGGTAACCCACCGTCGGTCCCGGATGACACACCAGCGCCGAAGCAACTCGGAACTCGCCGATATCCGCGATGCCGCGGGGTACTTCATGAAATACCAACTTGCAAGGCAGCTCACTCAAGCGCACCGGAAACAGCGGTGGCGAGAGATAACGCTTGAGCCGCGCCTGCAGGCTTTGTGTGGAACTGGCCGGTCCCCAGATATGTACTTCAGCATCGGGGCGATAAAGCGGGGTAAAGAACCCCAATCCCAGTATGTGGTCCATGTGCAGATGGGTTAACAGCACATCGACTCTATGCACGGAAGCGGGGATCGTTTTCGCAAAGCTGCGTATGCCCGTACCCGCGTCCAGCACCAGCACCGTGCCCTCGTATCCTCGCACACTCACGCACGATGTGTTGCCGCCGTAGCGAGCGGTTTCCGGGCCGGGCGTGGCCAGCGAACCGCGGGTGCCCCAAAGCGTGACCTGCACGTCAGACCTCCCAGAAAATCATTTGCGCGCCGAGGAACTGCGCCCCTTCGCCGATGAGCGGAAAGGCCGTGATATTCACATGTCGCCATTCCCGCTGCCCGCATTGCATCCACACGGTCCGGGAGAAAGGCCTGCGCTCGGAGAGTGCCAGCATCATTGGCCGACCTTCTTGTGCGATAGGGTTGCGCGCCTCATCTTCGACGGCAAACAGTTTGCTCCATTCGTCCGCCGACATTTCCCCGGTCTCGTCGTAGCGTTGATTCAGAATCGCCTCGGCCGGCTCGTTGTAGTAAATGAGCGTTCCCTCGGTATCCACGAGGACGATAGGCATGGCAAGACTGCTGGCCAGCTGCCGGGCGAGAATGATCTGAATTGGTTTGGGAGATGAAATAGTGGTGCCTCTTAAGACGAATGGGAGCCATTCCCGGCGAAGATCTACGACCGAATCGGGCAAGTGCAAAGTTAATTTCCAATATTGCCACGTGTTGAGTTCACTTGTCGGTCTGCTACCGCACATTAGACCGACCGAACTTATTCGGTCTTATCCCGCCAAGGCCACAATTGCGGCCCACTTTCTTGCATTCATGCGATGGCGCGGGTTATGTATGCCAACGCACCGACTGCAACTGTTTTGTCAATTATTGTCATTATCCGAAAAGGGGGATCAAAACGAATGTCAAAGCGATTTTCGGGCACGTTGATGTCGATAGTAGCGGTGGTGGGCATTTACGCCGTCGCGGCGACGATTTCGACGCCCACGAATGCCAGTCCCACAACGGTAGAGACGATCAGGACCACTGGAATCGTCGGATATGGCATTGCGCTGAAGCAAGCGGCTGATGCGTATAGAGCGGCTCACGCGAAGTGCGAGCCACTTACCGGCGCGGAAAAGGACATCTGTACTTTTACGGCCAAGGAAGCGCAGAAACGCGCCAGATTGGAGGCGCGTGTTAAATATCGAGGCGAAGCCAAGTCAACCGCCAATGTTGACGCGAACAACGCTGATGCCGTTCGAGCGGACATTGGCCTCGATCCTGAGCTGTATCGTGCGCACCGCCAGTTGTCTGCACCGGGATCAGCCTGTGCTGCGTCCGACGATACTGATTTCGACGGTAAACCAAAAACGCCAGGGCCGCGAGTGGCAATGAAGTAATCAACGCTGAACTCAAATAACAACTCAACCTGGCACAAGGCGACACAATTTGCGTCTGTACGCCACCGCACAGACACCGCCGCCTGGCCTCTGTAGTCTTCAATCTGGCGCAAGCGTGAAAAACGCAGACACGTCAGAGCAGCGCTCCGCAATGCTTCACGTCGAAATCCTGGCAGACCCGAAAAGTTCGCAGGGTGCGGAGTCGTCGGTATGCCCGTAAATCAACGAAGCAGCCAAGAGATTTTCATCCCGCTTACATTTAATCTGGAGAATACGAACATGAATTCATTCAAACGCATTTCCGCTTTTATTGCCGCCATCAGCATGATGTTCATGCTCGGTTGCGCGTCCACTGCCAAGCAAGAAGGCACGGGCGAATATGTCGATGACACGGTGATCACGACAAAAGTCAAAGCCAGGATTTTAGAAGAACCAGGTTTGAAATCTGCTGAGATTAACGTTGAGACATTCAAGGGCGTGGTTCAGTTGAGCGGCTTTGTATCTTCCCAGGCCAGCATCAACAGAGCGGCTGAACTTGCGCGCGGCGTAAAGGGCGTCACGTCGGTCAAGAACGACATGCGGGTCAAATAAGGCCACACAACGATTTAATCGCAGCAGGCCCCGGGGAACTTCCAATAGCCACGTCGTCCCAGCGTAGGTTGGGACCCAGTCCGTACAAGTGCTTGAAAATACGATGGACTGGATTCCAGCCTATGCTGGAATGACGAACTGTTGAGGCAAATAGAAGTTCCCATCTGCTTTACCCTCGCGCCAATTCCCGACGCAGGAATTCGTGGAAGTGCACCATGCCGTCTTCCATAGGTGACTGGTACGGCCCTTGCTCGTCACGCCCTTCCTGCCACAGCAATTTGCGCCCAT
>JBKJMK010000102.1:0-29468 GCA_046596005.1 Usitatibacteraceae bacterium
GCTTTTGGTTGAACTTCCAAAATCCCGCCGGAAACGTAGATGACTTCTTCCTCAACTTTACCGACAAGCTTCACTTTGACCGTGCCCGGCTTAATACGCGTGAGCAATGGTGCGTGCTGCGGCAAAATGCCGAGTTCACCCGCCTCACCGGGTGCGACAACCATTTCGGCTTCACCCGAAAAGATCGCGTGTTCCGCGGAAACGATCGTTACTTGAAGTGTATGTGCCATTGTCTAATTACCGATTACTGCATTGTCTTGGCTTTTTCGAACGCCTCATCGATTCCGCCGACCATGTAGAAAGCCTGTTCTGGAAGCGTGTCGCACTCGCCATCGACGATCATCTTAAACCCACGGATAGTTTCCTTGAGCGATACATATTTGCCCGGGGAGCCAGTAAACACTTCGGCGACGTGGAACGGTTGCGAGAGGAAGCGCTGAATTTTCCGCGCACGCGAAACTGCCAGCTTGTCTTCCGGCGAGAGTTCGTCCATGCCCAAAATGGCGATAATGTCTCGCAACTCTTTGTAACGTTGCAACGTTGCCTGCACACCACGGGTAACGGCGTAATGTTCTTCACCGATCACGTTCGGGTCGACCTGGCGTGAAGTGGAATAGAGCGGATCAACAGCGGGGTAAATACCGAGCGAGGCGATATCACGTGACAACACGACAGTTGCGTCCAAGTGTGCAAACGTCGTGGCGGGTGAAGGATCGGTCAAGTCATCGGCCGGGACGTACACGGCTTGAATTGACGTAATCGAGCCGGTTTTGGTGGAGGTGATGCGCTCCTGCAGCACGCCCATCTCTTCGGCCAGCGTCGGCTGGTAACCCACCGCAGAAGGCATACGGCCTAGTAGTGCGGACACTTCGGTACCCGCCAGGGTGTAGCGATATATGTTGTCAACGAAAAAAAGAATGTCACGGCCTTCATCGCGGAAACGCTCTGCCATCGTCAAACCCGACAACGCTACACGCAGGCGGTTGCCCGGGGGTTCGTTCATTTGACCAAACACCATGGCTACTTTTGATTGGCTGAGGTCATCCTTGTTGATAACGCCAGCATCCGTCATCTCATGATAGAAGTCGTTACCTTCGCGCGTGCGCTCGCCGACGCCAGCGAACACGGAAAGACCCGAGTGTTCCTTGGCGATGTTGTTGATGAGCTCCAGCATGTTCACCGTCTTGCCTACACCGGCTCCGCCGAACAGGCCTACTTTGCCGCCCTTGGCGAACGGACAAATCAAGTCGATAACTTTAATGCCGGTTTCGAGCAACTCGAGTGAGGGCGACAATTCGTCAAACTTCGGTGCTGCCTGATGGATCGAACGACGCTCGTCCGACAGGATGGGACCGCGTTCGTCAATCGGACGGCCCAGCACATCCATGATGCGGCCGAGAGTGCCATTGCCCACAGGTACCGAGATAGGCGCACCGGTGCTTTTGACTTTCATGCCGCGACGCAAGCCGTCGGAGGAACCCATGGCGATACAGCGAACCACGCCATCACCGAGCTGCTGCTCGACTTCAAACGTGAGGCCTTTTTCGGCGAAAGATTTTTCGCCGGAATCTTCCAGCAGCAACGCCTCGTATACGCGGGGCATATCGTTGCGCGGAAACTGGATATCCACCACCGCACCAATACACTGAACGACTTGTCCGACACTCATTTTTGACTCCGACTCAATATTGCGAATTCTGTTTGACTGGATTAGACCGCTGCTGCGCCACCGACGATTTCAGATAGCTCTTTCGTAATCGCAGCCTGACGGGCTTTGTTGTAGCTCAGCTTCAGGTCGCCAATTACCTTCTTGGCATTGTCCGAAGCGGATTTCATCGCAACCATACGTGCTGACTGTTCTGACGCAATGTTTTCTGCAACTGCCTGATACACGACTGCCTCGATATATCGCACTAGCAATTCATCGAGTACCGACTTTGCATCTGGTTCGTACAAATAATCCCATGACGCATCCGGCGCACCAAGTTTCTCACCGGTGAGCGGCAGCAATTGTTCGCACACGGTTTCCTGCTTCATCGTATTGATGAATCGGGTGTAACAGATGTGTAGCGCGTCGATTTTGCCTTCAGCGAATTGATCAAGCTGAATCTTGATCGGGCCGATCATCTTTTCCAAATGCGGCTTGTCACCAAGGCCGATGACATGCGACACCACGGGAATGCCATAGCGCTGGAGGAAACCGAAACCTTTATTGCCGATTGCCGTCGACTGAACCTTGGCACCAGCGGCTTCCCATTCCTTGATCTTGATAACCATTAAGCGCATGGCGTTTGTATTCAATCCGCCACAAAGCCCTTTATCCGACGTAACCAAAATGACGCCGACGTTCTTGGTTTCTGAACGCTTCTGCAGAAAGGCGTGCTTGTAATCGGGGTTGGCGTGTGACAGATTCGCGGTAACGCTACGGATCTTCTCACCATACGGACGAGCGGCACGCATCCGTTCCTGCGCTTTGCGCATTTTCGATGCGGCCACCATTTCCATGGCCTTGGTGATCTTGCGCGTATTTTCTACGCTCTTGATCTTGCTACGTATTTCTTTTGAACCTGCCATCTTCTGTCCCGAACTTTAGTACGAGCCGGTTTTCTTGAAGTCAACGATCGCTGCGTGCAATGCTTTTTCGTCATCAGATGAAAGATTCCCTGCGGCTTCAAACGACGCGACCAGCACCGCGTATTTGGACTTCATGAAATCACGCAGGTTTTTCTCAAACGATGCCGCTTTCTTGACGTCAACATCGTCCATGTAGTTGTTGTTAACCGCGAACAGAATCAGTGCCATTTCCCAAACCTGCATCGGCTGGTACTGCGGTTGCTTCATCAACTCTGTCACCATCTTGCCGCGCTCAAGCTGTTTACGTGTTGCCTCATCAAGGTCGGAAGCAAACTGTGCAAACGCTGCCAATTCACGATACTGTGCTAGCGCCAGGCGCACGCCCGCCCCCGTGTCTTTGCGCTTCATGATCTTGGTCTGTGCTGCACCACCTACACGGGACACCGAGATACCGGCGTTAATCGCAGGACGAATACCGGCGTTGAACAAGTCAGTTTCCAGAAAGATCTGGCCGTCGGTGATCGAGATCACGTTGGTCGGTACGAATGCGGAAACGTCACCAGCTTGGGTTTCAATGATCGGCAATGCGGTCAATGAACCGGTCTTGCCCTTGACGGCACCGTTGGTGAATTTCTCAACGTAATCAGCATTTACACGAGCAGCGCGCTCAAGCAAGCGTGAATGCAAATAAAACACATCGCCCGGATATGCTTCGCGACCCGGCGGACGACGCAGCAATAACGATACCTGACGATACGCAACCGCCTGCTTGGAAAGATCGTCATAAATAATCAGCGCATCCTGCCCGCGATCACGGAAATATTCGCCCATGGTGCAGCCTGAGTAGGCAGAGATGTACTGCATCGCTGCCGACTCAGAAGCGGTAGAAGCAACCACGATGGTGTAAGCAAGTGCACCGGTTTCTTCCAGTTTGCGCACAACGTTTGCAACGGTAGAGGCTTTCTGACCGATTGCAACGTAGACACAATAAATGTCTTTACCCTTCTGGTTGATGATGGTGTCAACAGCCACCGCTGTCTTGCCGGTTTGGCGGTCGCCGATGATCAGCTCGCGCTGGGGTCGACCAACCGGCAGCATTGCATCGATAGCTTTCAAGCCAGTTTGCACCGGTTGATCAACCGATTTACGCGCGATCACGCCGGGCGCGACCTTCTCGATAACGTCGGTCATCCTGGCGTTGATGGGACCCTTACCGTCGATGGGTGCGCCGAGAGAATTGACGACGCGACCGAGCAACTCTGGGCCGACTGGCACTTCCAGAATGCGGCCTGTGCATTTTACGGTGTCGCCTTCTTTGATGTGCTGGTAATCACCAAGAATCACTGAGCCGACCGAGTCGCGTTCCAGGTTCAACGCAAGACCGAACGTGTTATTCGGAAACTCCAGCATCTCGCCTTGCATCACATCGGCCAGACCGTGTACGCGACAGATACCGTCCGTCACCGAGATGACAGATCCCTCGGAACGCTTTTCAGCGGCCGCGGGAAGGTTTTGAATCTTGGACTTGATCAGTTCACTGATTTCAGCCGGGTTGATTTGCATCGTCAACTCCAATACTTAAATTTCAATTCTTTATGGACTGGCGCGATTTCTGTGCGCCAGATTAGTTCGCAAATGCTTATGTGCCAATATTTACTGTGACAATGCTGTTGCCATTTTGTCGAGCGTGTCGCGCACGGATGCATGAATCACGTCATCACCGACCTGTACCCGCGCGCCGCCAATCAGTGACGCATCTACTTTCACTTCCGCTTCTACGCGCTTGCCATACTTCTTGGCAAGGCCATCAATGAGCGATGCCTTGTCGGCGTCGCTTAAGGTAAACGCACTGGTAATCAGCGCTTTCACCACGCCGTCATGTTCACGCTGCAAACGCTCAAAATGTTCACTGATGAAAGGCAACAACGTCGCACGCTGATTTTCGATGAGCGTATTAGCAAGGTTTTTCAACACGTCAGGCACATTGCCACCCGCAACAGAAAACAGTAGTTCGGCCTTCTCTTTCGCTGACACTTTCGGATTGCCGAGCAGCGATCCTGCGTCACGATTCGCCGCAACAGCGCCAAACAGTTTCAGTTTTTCGCCATAACCTGCAACATCTTTTGCATCGACGCTCGCACGAAACGCGGCTTCGGCGTACGGGCGAGCAACGGTGGTAAGTTCAGCCATTACAATTGCGCCTTCAGCTCACTCAACATATCGGCGTGCGCGGCGGCATTGATTTCACGTTTCAGAATTTTCTCTGCGCCCGCGACCGCGAGCAACGCAACCTGCTCGCGCAGACCGCTCTTCGCCTTATTGACTTCCAACTGAATCTGCTCTTGCGCGGCGGCCAAAATACGATCTGCTTCCGTCTTTGCCGTCAGTTTTGCCTGTTCAATAATTTGATTGGCACGACGCTCGCCGTCGGAAAACATCGTTTGCGAACGATCCTTGGCTTCTTTCATGAAAACATCGCTGCGCTTTTCTGCTTCAACGAGCGATCGCTTTCCCTCTTCGGCTGCCGTGAGCCCAGCGGCGATAGACTTCTGCCGCGTCTCAATGGCATCCATCAGCGGCGGCCAGAGGAGTCTCTTCGACACCCAAAAGAGGATGAAGAAAGCGATCGCCTGCGCAATCATCGTCAGGTTAATGTTCATGACGTTTTCCTAGGAAATGTTTGACAACCGCCAACTATTTGAATCCGGCGGCCAATGGGTTGGCGAAAGCGAACAACATTGCCAGGCCCACGCCAATGATGAAAGAGGCATCGATCAAACCGAGCAACAAGAAAACCTTTGCCTGCAATTGTGGAATCAATTCGGGCTGACGCGCGGCGCCTTCCAGAAACTTCGAACACATGATGCCTACGCCGATACATGCGCCCGCAGCACCCAGGCCGATGATGAGACCAATGCCGATGCCCGTGTAGGCTTGAATCATGGCCAGATATTGAAGCTTATCCATGGTGTTTCCTTTCTTTGCTTGTGTTTAAGTTATGTTTTGTAAAAATCAGTGGTGCTCGTGCGCGAGGCTGATATAAACAATTGTCAGCATCATAAAGATGTAAGCCTGTAGGGCCACGATCAGAATATGGAAAATTGACCACCCTGCACCCAGCACTGCGGCCGCGATTGTACCGACCACACCGGTCGCTGCCCACATACCCAACAGCAGGAAAATGACTTCGCCAGCGTACATATTGCCAAATAGCCTAAGCGAGTGAGAAAGCGGCTTGGAGAGGTACTCGACAATGTTGAACATCAAGTTAAACACCCAGAGCAACGGATTGGAGCCGAAAGGTGAGCAAAACAATTCATGTATCCAGCCGCCCAAGCCTTTGACTTTGACGCTGAAATACAACATCAGAAACCACACGGACAGGGCCAGCGCGAACGTGGTATTCACATCGGCTGTAGGTACGCCGCGCCAATTGTGCTGGTGCAACACCTTTTCATAGAAGAGCGCCATGATGTCGATGGGTAAAAAATCCATCGAGTTCATCATAAGTACCCAAACAAATACTGTGAGCGCCAATGGCGCAACAAATTTGTTGGTATCGCCATGTGTAAAAATGCCGCGGGCCTGTTCGTTGATGAAATCGAAAAGTATCTCGACAAACGCCTGACGTTTGCCAGGCACACCGGATGTGGCACCGCGAACCACCCACCAAAGAAACCCGAAAGCGACCAAGCCCAAAAAAATGGAGGTAATTAAGGTATCAACGTGGATAGTCCAGAACCCGCCACCACCGACATCATGTGCGTTGAACGAAAGGTGGTGATTTATGTAACTAGTGGGAGTTAGTTCTGATTCGGCAGCCATGGGTAATCTTTTAGTGCGTTACTTGTCGCGAATGAAAACCGCTAACGAAAAAATTAGCGTCGTAATGATAAAGGTGCCGATAAACCCGGCCCCGAAAATCTTGTCGTAACCTGCAAGTATCAACCACAACAACAAAACAATAACCACAATCTTGGCCAACTCTGCGCGCATCATGCTGACCAGCGCATTTTCCGCCGATCCTTTGCCCGCCCGAGATAGCAACAAACCGTATGTCACACCACCTAGCAGGCTAACGAACCCCCCTAGCAATGCAGACACTCCCCAATGCGCCCCGCCAATGCTGCCGATAATCATTGCGATGGATATCGTCACAATTACTTGGTACTCAAGAACTGTGCGAATTTGTTTGCTCATTTGCCAGTCCCGCAACTGCAACATTTATTATTCGCTTGGAGCCAAGCAATCCTTTGGATTTTAACTGCTTTTCGCCTTTCTGGTCAAGCTGGCCTTGCCTTTAGGCTAGAGACATAAGATGATTCGGACACCATGCTGCGCCGCACAAACCAAGCACGAAATTAAGGCCTCTATTACTTCAGCCGGGATCTTTCGAGGATGCCATCCAGCTGTTCCAGGCTGTGAAAATGAACCGTTATGGTTCCGCGGCCCCGTTTGTCAGCTTTCACGGCCACTTTCGTACCAAGCTTTTCAGAGAGTGCGTTTTCAAGATGCCGTGCATCGGCACTGGCAGAAATTATCGTTTTGGCGCTCTTTGGGGGCGCAAGATCTTGTTTGACCATGCGTTCTGTATCACGAACAGATAGGACCTTCGCGACAATCTGATGTGCAAACTCTACCTGTTTGGATTTGGATAACGCGAGCAGTGCACGGCCATGGCCCATATCGAGTTTGGCATCCATCACCATGTCCTGAACGGGCTTGGCGAGATCCAAAAGGCGCAATAAGTTAGTTACCGCTGCACGCGAACGCCCAACCGCCTGAGCCGCGCTTTCGTGGGTCAACTTAAATTCATCGATCAAACGCTTGATGCCCGCTGCCTGCTCGATAGCGTTCAAGTCTTCGCGTTGAATATTTTCAATCAGGCCAATGCTTAACGCATGCTCGTCAGCGATCTCTCGTACGAGCGCTGGAATAGTGGTTAAGCCTGCAATTTTTGCAGCTCGCCACCGCCGTTCCCCGGCAACAATCTCAAACTTATCCGTACTGATTGCGCGCACAAGGATTGGCTGCACAATGCCTCGGCTCTGAATGGATTGCGCCAGCCCTTCAAGCGCCTCCTTGTCCATGCGTGTACGCGGTTGGTATTTGCCGGGGGCTAGATTGGCGATGTCGATTTCGCGCAGCACACCATCATCGCGGGCCGCACTTGATTTCCCGCCCCCGAGAAGCGCGTCCAATCCGCGGCCTAGCCCCTTTGGTTTGATCATGCTGGTTCCTTAATTGCGATGCCTTCCCGTGCAAGAAGCTCTTTCGCGAAAGCGAAATGCGCTAACGCGCCCTTGGACGAAGGGTCATGCAAAATGACGGGCTTGCCGTAAGATGGTGCCTCCGCAATGCGGATGTTGCGCGGAATGACAGTATCGAACACCTTGTCACCAAAATGATTTTTAATTTCGTTGGAGACCTGCGTAGTGAGAGAGGAACGAGGGTCATACATGGTCCGCACCAAAGCTTCAATTTCGATTGCAGGATTAAGATTTGCTTTCACCTTGCGCAGCGTGCCGACTAAATCGCTTAAGCCCTCGAGCGCGTAGTATTCACATTGCATGGGAATGATTACCGCGCAGGCTGCTGTCAATGCATTCACGGTCAGCATGTTCAGCGCCGGAGGGCAATCGATTACTGCAAAGATGTAATCGTTTTTGACTGCGGCAAGTGCTTCCTTCAGCCGAAATTCGCGTTGCTCAAGATCAATCAATTCAATTTCGGCACCAGCGAGTTCTCGGTTGGCGGGTAGTACATCGTAACCAGCCTCTGTGCGCACCCGCGCCTGGGCGACGTCATATTCCCCTAACAGCACGCCGTATACAGTTTTTTCAACACCGTTCTTGTCGATACCGCTGCCGGTGGTGGCGTTACCTTGTGGGTCTAGATCGATCAGCAACACACGCTGGCCATAGTACGCGAGCGTCGCTGAAAGGTTCACCGCAACAGAGGTTTTTCCAACGCCACCTTTTTGATTTGCAACCGCAAAAACCTTCATTGAAGCCTTATTTTTTGTCCTGGGTTTTCTTGATGACAACGAGATGTCGTTGGCCATCTACTTGCGGCACGTTTAAGGTAATTACTTCTGTCACAACGAAGCCAGCAGAAAGGCGAGCAATCTCATCAAATGGATGCACACCCTTCATCGCGAGCATCTTTCCGCCATCGGTACACAAGTGACCGGCACCGTCGATAAAGTCTTTCAATTCCGCGAACGCGCGCGAAATAACGACGTCGAAACATTGCGTTGGTTTAAATTTCTCGACGCGTTCTGTCACCACCTCTGCGTTCGTCAGGTGCAGTTCGCCGATTGCGTGGCGAACAAAGGTGGTTTTTTTTGCGATAGTATCAAGCATGGTTATCCGCACATGTGGCGCGATAGTGTCGAGGGCGATCGCGAGCGGTATTCCGGGCAACCCGCCGCCGGTGCCTACGTCCAGGATGCGACTGGACTCCTTAATCTGCGAGAGCACCGAAAGGCTATCCAGAATATGCAACCCGATCATGCGTTCCGGTTGCCGAATTGCCGTCAGGTTATAGACCTTGTTCCATTTCTCGAGCAGTGCAACGTATCGCAACAAAGCGTTTTGCACCTTCAAATCGAGCGCCAATCCCAGTTGCGCAAGGCCGCTTTCAAGTAGCTCTCTCGATGAATGTATGCGCAAAGATGATTCGGCGATCATGTTCGCAATTTCAAGTTGTTGGCGATCAAGCGGACCGCTTTTCCGCGCAAAGTCTGGAAGCAGCAAAACCGCGCTTCACGTGTACCAGCAATAACGAAATAGCCGCTGGCGTAATGCCTTGAATGCGGGCAGCTTGTCCCACAGTCTCGGGCTTATGCTGATTGAGTTTCAGTTGCACCTCTTTGGAGAGCCCGTGCACGTAAAGATAGTCTATATCGTCTGGTAATCGAGTTTCTTCCTGCGCGCGGCTGTTCTCGACCTCATCCTGTTGGCGGTTGATATAACCCTGGTATTTGGCGGCGATTTCAACTTGTTCAGTGATTACTGCATCCAAAGTCGGCACCTCTCCTACACCTAACGACATTAAATCTGCATGCGAAATTTTTGGTCGCCGCAATAAGTCAAACAACGAGTATTCACGCTCAATTTCCTGCCCCAATACGCGCACGGCGTCTGCAGACGCGACTTTGGTCGGTTGCGCCCAGGTCGCTTTCAATCGCGCCGTTTCACGCTCGATCGCTTCCCGTTTTTCGCAAAATGCCTCCCAGCGCACATCGTCGACCAAACCAAGTTTGCGACCAATTTCCGTCAAACGAGCATCGGCATTGTCTTCCCGCAATTGAAGCCGATATTCTGCGCGACTGGTGAACATGCGATAAGGCTCAGCCACACCTCGCGTAATCAGATCATCGACCAGCACGCCGATATATGCCTCATCGCGACGCGGGCTCCAACCAGTCTCACCTTTGCTTAATAAGGCGGCGTTAACGCCTGCGAGCATGCCTTGCGCGGCAGCCTCCTCATAACCGGTTGTCCCATTGATTTGGCCCGCAAAAAACAGTCCGGCAATGGCCTTGGTTTCGAGCGTCGCTCTGAGCCCACGCGGATCAAAATAATCGTACTCGATTGCATATCCTGGGCGTACTATGTGCGCCCTTTCCAGACCGCGGATTGAACGTACAAGCTTCAACTGCACATCGAACGGCAGTGACGTTGAAATGCCATTTGGATAGACTTCGTGGGTTGTGAGTCCTTCGGGCTCGAGAAATATTTGATGGCTTGCCTTATCAGCAAAACGATGAATCTTGTCTTCAATCGACGGGCAATAGCGCGGACCTACGCCCTCAATCACACCCGTAAACATTGGTGATCGATCAAGCCCTGCGCGAATCAGATCGTGCGTCTGCTCGTTGGTGTGAGTCATCCAACAACTGAGCTGACGCGGATGCATGTCGCGCCGCCCCAAATAAGAGAATACTGGCGCCGGATAGTCCCCCGCTTGCTCGTTGCATTTGGAAAAATCAATGCTGCGGCCATCGAGGCGAGGTGGTGTGCCGGTCTTGAGCCGACCCACTGGAAGACTCAGTTCGCGAAGGCGTGCGGCAAGGCTAAGCGATGGCGGGTCGCCTGCACGGCCAGCAGCATAATTTTGCATACCGACGTGAATTTTTCCCGCCAGGAAAGTACCCGCGGTCAGGACGACCGAGAGGGAAAGGAAGTGAATACCAACTTGGGTGATAGCACCTGCTACACGTGGGACACCATTATTTTCCTCAATAATCAAATCATCAACTGCCTGTTGGAAAAGCCATAAATTCGGCTGGTTCTCCAAACGGGTTCGGATTGCTGTGCGATAGAGCGTTCGATCCGCTTGTGCCCGCGTCGCGCGTACGGCGGGCCCTTTACTCGCATTGAGCGTCCGAAACTGGATGCCCGCTTCATCAGTGGCAATTGCCATTACACCACCCATCGCATCAATTTCTTTCACGAGGTGGCCTTTGCCGATACCTCCAATTGACGGATTACAGGACATTTGCCCCAATGTTTCGATGGCATGCGTAAGCAGAAGCGTCTTGGCACCTGCGCGCGCACTGGCAAGCGCTGCCTCGGTGCCAGCATGGCCACCACCAATTACGATTACATCAAATTTGCCAGGGAAGTCCATCGTCTGTAGCGGGTTTTATAGATTTAAGAACATGGGGCAAATTCTATGCCATTGGGCTCGCAATGGCTATCGAAAAGCAATTCAAATTAACTACTTAGTGTGTTTTTCGCTGCTCTTCTCGCCATTTTTGACGGCTGCATTGCCACCATCTTGGCGCACAGGATAAGGGTGATCAAAATGTGTCATTTGCCGACGCAGAACCGGCCAAAAATTTCACCCAGCAAATCATCTGAAGTAAATTCACCGGTAATGCGCGAAAGTGCGCGTTGTGCCAGCCTTAACTCCTCGGCGAAAAGTTCAAACTGCCCATCTAGCGCCAAGGCTGATTCAACGTGAATAGTTGCTTCGTCCAGCGCCTGAAGATGCCGCTCCCTCGCAAGAAATACTCCTTCGCCTCCCGGTTGCCAGCCTGCAACCTTTAGAAGCCAGTGGCGCAGTTCCCCCATCCCCTCGCCCGTCAAGGCCGAGACCCTGAGCACCATATGATTTCCACTCTCATTATCTTGAGGTGTTCCACGTGAAACAATTGATGCGCCAAATAGATCGATTTTGTTGTAGACCGAAGCCACAGGCAGACCCTTGGGTAACTGATTAAGTATTTCCGCCTCATTGACCCCAGCCATTTCTCCGGCCTCAGTAATAAGCAGTGCGGCATCAGCTTTTTCGATTGCGCCCCAAGTACGCGCAATGCCTATTTTTTCAACCTCATTATCTGTATCACGAATACCAGCGGTATCAATCAAATGAATGGGTAAGCCGTCAAGGTGAATGGTGGCACGCACGTGATCACGGGTAGTGCCCGCGATTGGCGTCACAATCGCCAACTCTTCACCCGCAAGCCTGTTAAGAATGCTGGACTTGCCTACGTTTGGGCGACCAATCAACACAACGGTAAGCCCCTCACGAAGAACCGCCCCTTGTTTGGCTTTCCGAGTCAAATCCGCCTGAAAGCCGCGTATTTTCTGGAGACTCAATTGTTGGGCGGCACGATTTTCCGGATCAATCTCTTCTTCAGGAAAGTCAATACAGGCTTCCACGTGCATGCGCAAATCTGTCAACTGTCTGGTCAAGTCGTGGACGCAAGCAGAAAACTCGCCCGTCAATGTGCGCGCGGCTGATTTCGCCGCTTCCTCTGAGGTGGCATCGATAAGGTCGGCAACGCTTTCTGCTTGCGCAAGGTCGAACTTGTCGTTCAAAAACGCACGCTCGGTAAACTCCCCTGGATACGCAATCCGGCAACCCAACTCAAGGCAGCGGCGCAACAACCGCTTCATGACGGCCGGCCCACCGTGTCCCTGGAGCTCTAAAACATCCTCGCCCGTATACGAATGTGGCGCAGGAAAATATAGCGCAACCCCTTGATCGATAGGGTCGAGCTCGCCATCATAGAAAGTCGCAAGTGTTGCTCGCCGGGGTTTAAGCGTCTGCCCAATGAACGCCTGAATTACAGACGCCAGGCCGCGGCCAGATATTCGCACAACCCCAATACCCCCGCGGCCAGTCGCTGTGGCTATCGCTGCAATCAGCATTTTTTGGGTCGGTAAATTGGTTAACGGCATACGTTGTTCCACGTGGAACCATTTAAAAACCAACCCCAATGTAGTACGGCTCTAAGACGCTGGGCGACCCTTACTATATTTAACGGGTTGGCCGCCTGTCTACATATCCACAGGAAATAAACTGCAAATATCCCACCAAGTTTGATGGGTTATTTTTTTGCGCCTAACTTGATTTTTGCGGGGCTGAATGTTCGATTGATGTACCACTGCTGACAAATACCTAGAATATTTTGCATCGTCCAGTACAACACCAACCCCGCAGGGAAAAAGAAAAACATGACCGAAAACACCAACGGCAGTATTAACATCACCTTCGCCTGCACTGGATCAGGTGGTGCCGGGTTCATTTTGGTCTGGACAAACATTGATGCGCCCATGATGACTGGGAGAACGTAAAACGGGTCTGGCGAGGAAAGGTCCGTAATCCAACCAATCCACGGCGCGTTGCGCAGCTCGACTGCACCCAGTAACACCCAATAAAGCGCGATAAAGAATGGAATCTGGATCACAATCGGCAAGCACCCACCGAGCGGATTGACCTTCTCCGTCTTATAAAGCTCCATCATCGCCTGATTCATTTTGAGCTTATCGTCACCATAGCGCGCTTTCATCGCTTCGACTTTGGGGGCCATGGTTTTCATGTGCGCAATTGATTTACCAGCCTTCTGATTCAAGGGGAAAAATACCAATTTGAGCAGGATGGTAAAAAATACAATTGTCCAGCCCCAGTTTCCAACCAGGTTATCAATGTAGGAAAGCACCAGAAACATCGGGCTGGCGAGAATCGTGAGCCACCCGTAATCAACCACAAGGTTGAGGCCCACCGCCAGTTTCTTCAGGCTTTCCTGCTCCTGTGGTCCAACGTACAACGGCATCGAAATACCGCTTGTTGTACCAACATCAACCGCGCCCACCGGGATGATCACTCCGGTTGAGTAAAGTTTATCGGTCACTTTTTGGGCGAAGAATTCCCGTTTCAACCCTGCGGGTGGCAACCACGCAGATACAAAGTAATGTTGCACCAGCGCAATCCAGCCATCGTTAGACTCTTTAACAAAGTCATGCTTATTTTTGTCGATGTCTGAAAAGTCGATCTTTTGATATTTCTTGAGATCCGTATATACAGCGGTACCCGTAAACGTAACAACGCCTGTAAATGGGTTGTTACCCGTACTTTCGCCTTCTGGCGGATTGCTATCGCGTAGAAATTGATAATATGCTTTGGGCAAAACAGGTGTCGTACTTTCGTTTTTTATGTCGTAGCGAACATCAATCACATAGCTACTGCGCTTGAAGGTGTAAGTTTTGATCACCGTGATGCCGGGGGCGTCATTGTTTGTTAGGGTGACATCGAGCTTGTCGTCACTACCAAGATCAAACTTATCGCGGCTTATTGCCCAAATCGCGGTGTGGTTAGGCAAGCTGTGTCCCAACAGGCCGGACTGTGCAATGAAGTATGTGCCAACTTTATCTTGCATCAGATTAAACGCCTGGCCAGTATTGCCGTGCGCGGCATGCTTTAACAAAGTTACATTGCGAATGTCCCCACCCTGGGTGTCGAGCTCGACCGAGAGAAAGTCAGTTTTAATCTGGACTCGGTTTGCGGTCTTTGGCGCACCCAAGACCGGCGCAGCGCTGCCCGGCACCGCGCCGACGGCAACCCCGCCGCCAACGGGAACCGATGCAACAGGCACACCACTAAGGCTCCTGTCTGTCTGGCTAGTCGGCACCACCATCGCCGATTGTGTTTGTGTCGCCGGTACAGGCGGGACAGTTGGACGATTATGTTTATTCCATGCTTCGTAGAGCATTAATCCAGAGAAAGAAAAAACAATAAGCGCAATAAGTCGTTGCGTATCCATAGGCTCTTCAAAAAATTGGAATGAAAGTATTAAAGCTGCTACAGGAAATGTTTGCTAGGGAACAGGATCGAATCCGCCGGGCCGCCATGGATGGCAGCGCAATACTCGCCGGGCCGCCATGCCCCCCCCTTTTAGCGCGCCGTGTTTCGTCAGTGCATCAGCTGCATAGTGTGAACATGTAGGGGTAAACCTGCATTGCGTACCAAAATACGGACTCAACAAATATTGGTATCCGCGCACACAAAACAACATTAGGCGCGCCGCCACTGAGGGCTTTGGTAAACATGCATGCAATGTATTCAAGTCGGGCCACCAAAACGACGAGAGACATCGCGCAACAACTGCTTCAACGATCCCCGTAACTGGTAATTCTCATGCTTCTGGGTCATGATCTCACCAGACGGTGCCACCACCTTGTTGTGTAGCGTCACCAACATGTCGACTGGCAGCCGTCGTACTGCATGCTGACGAAACTCTTCTCGAATCACTCGTTTAACCCGGTTACGATCAACGGCTGATTTCAAAATGCGTTTTGGTACCGCTATCGCTATTCTCCCGCGACCGACTTGATTCTGTTTGAGTCTAATAAAAAACTCTGAACGCGTTAGCCGGGTGCCGTCGCGTAGCAGCTCAACAACCTCGTGTTTAATAAGGCGATGCTTGCGGTGAAAGCGCAGGCCCGTACCTGAAATAATATTTTCAGGCATACAGGCTTCCATGATTTGTGTCGGATTGAGGGCCGCAACGCCGACGAGATGTTGCAACTTATTCGCGATTTAGACCGCGATACGCGCGCGACCTTTGGCGCGACGCGCGTTGATCACGCCGCGACCACCAACCGTTTTCATACGAACTCTAAAACCGTGGGTTTTCTTGCGGCGGGCAACTGATGGTTGGTACGTGCGTTTCATGATTATTCTCTGCTCGTTGGCGTTAGTACAATTCGGAAAATTTTCGCCCGCCTGCCCCTACTTATTGGGAAGGCAGAACTTAGCATTATCGCGGTTTTTTGCTTTGTTAGTCAAGGCGTTAGTCTATAGTGGGCGTGAGTCTGCCTAACGGCTCACGGTCGACCATCATCCCTGCAGAATGGGCCGGGCCAAACTCCGCCGAGTTTGTGGATAAGTTTCTTGGGAAAGGGTAAAATCATTGGATCTTTGCTGCCCCAATCGGTTGGTATCGCGGTTCGCGCTATTTCCGGTGTCGTTGGCATTGCCACCCCGGAAAACCCCTCCTCAATACTGACTGCTTACTCTTTCATGCATCCGTTTTGGCTTTTCTGCGTCGAAGACTTTAAAAAAGAGCTTTCGCAGCACCAGTTTACTACCTGGATCAAACCCCTAAGCTTTACACAAGACGGCGATAGTTTCACGCTTCTCGCGCCGAATCGTTTTGTATTGCAATGGGCCAAAGATCGGGTGTTGGCGCGCGTTGAACAAGCCGGCGAAAAGTATTTCGGGCGCCCTTGTTCTATCGACCTGGCATTGGTAGAGACGCAAGCAGAGGTAGAAACCGTTTCTGAAGAAGTTGGCGGCACGCCCAACACGGCAGACTTACAATCTGGGCGCGCAGGTGTATCACAACAGCACGTCGAACCCATGGGCGTAATGCCCCCCGTTGTTGCTTCGGTAAACAATCGCGCCACTGGGCACCGCATCAATGCGGCTTTTACTTTCGCCAGTTTTATCGGGGGTAAGGCTAACCAGTTGGCGCGGGCCGCTGCTTTTCAGGTTGGGCAGAATCCTGGTCAAGCTTACAATCCTTTGTTTGTCTATGGTGCAACTGGCCTGGGCAAAACACACTTGGTTCAAGCCATCGGCAATCAGCTACTTGAACAAAACCCGAACGCAAACATTCGCTACATACACGCGGAACGGTTCGTTACCGATGTTGTACAGGCTTACCAGCATAAGGCGTTTGATGCCTTTAAACGCTCTTATCACACCCTTGATTTATTGCTCATTGATGACATCCAGTTTTTTGGTGGTAAGTCCCGGACGCAAGAAGAGTTTTTCTATGCTTTCAATGCGCTGATTGAAGGGGGTAAACAAGTGGTCATTACCAGCGACCGCTTTCCTAAAGAAATTGCTAATATTGATGATCGTCTCATCTCGCGTTTTGGTTGGGGTCTTACTGTCTCGGTAGAGCCGCCAGAACTTGAGATGCGTGTCGCCATACTTATCAAGAAAGCAGAGACCGAGGGAATTCCGCTAGATGAAGAAGTAGCTTTTTTTATTGCCAAACATATACGCTCAAATGTACGTGAACTAGAGGGCGGTTTGAAAAGAGTGCTGGCTTATACGCGCTTCAATAATGTACCAATCTCCGTGGCGGCCGCCAAAGAAGCCTTGAAAGACCTGCTCGCGGTTCTTAATCGCCAAATTTCCATCGATAACATCCAAAAAACTGTCGCCGATTACTACAAGATAAAAGTTTCCGAGATGTACTCCAAAAAGCGCGTTCGTTCTTTAGCCCGCCCGCGACAGGTGGCAATGGCGTTGGCCAAAGAGTTAACGCCGATGTCCCTACCAGAAATAGGCGAAGCCTTTGGTGGGCGCGACCATACAACCGTTCTACACGCGTGCCGCAAAGTACGCGAACTCGTCGAAGCAGACCAGGTGATAGCCAGAGATCATTCTTTGCTTATGCAGATCCTTCGCGGTTAGATGCACAATTAATAACTTATTGAATAACTGCGCGCAAAAATCAAAATAACTTTGGGATGAATTGTGCATAAGTCGACAATATTTTTACTTCTCTCTTTTTCCACGATATTGTCCACACGTACTCACAGCGAATCTCTATTTAGTACCTTTTTCCATGATGCGCTAAGTAATTGAACTTGCGGGAATTTGGTAAGTTCTTCAAAAATATCGTCGCCCTTATCTATTACTATTAGGTTTATTTATCATGTTTACAATAAAAGCTAAGAACAGCACCTTGCTGGGTCCGCTTCAATTTGTTACCGGAATCGTTGAAAGACGCCACACGTTACCGATACTTTCAAATGTACTGATTGAAGTCACTGACCATAATGTCAACTTCCTCGCAACCGATCTTGAAGTACAAATCAAAGCAACAACAAAACTTGAAACGGCACATAAGCCAGGCAGCCTGACCGTCGGCGCAAAGAAACTACAGGATATTCTCCGTGCGTTGCCGCCGGATGCGGATACAGCATTGGAAATCAAAGATAGTAGGCTGACCGTAAAAGCAGGTAAGAGTAGGTTTTCACTGCAGACACTAGCGGCGGTCGACTTTCCTAAAATTTCGGAGGCCAGGGACGCTGCAACAGAGTTCACATTACCGCAAAAGGAATTTAAAAGAGTATTAGGACTAGTGCAATTCGCGATGGCTGTGCAGGACATTCGTTACTATTTAAACGGCGTGCTACTTTCAACAGATGGCAACATACTGCGGCTGGTCGCGACGGATGGGCACAGGCTTTCAATGGCCAGCCACAAACTGCCGGAACCGGTTGGCAAGATCGAAGCGATTCTTCCGCGGAAAACGGTGCTTGAGTTGATCAAGTTGCTAGATGAAAGTGATGATCCGATTCATTTGAAGATGCACCAGAATCAGGTGAAATTCACTTTTGCCGGCATTGAAATTGTCAGTAAAATTGTCGAGGGAAAATTTCCGGATTACACCAAGGTAATACCAACGGGCTATACAAATCACCTCACGCTCAATCGGGCCGAGTTACTGGCGGCTTTGCAACGGGCATCGATACTTTCGAACGACAAAATTCGTGGCGTGAGGCTGGTGTTTACCAAAGATGCTTTGTCTATCATTTGTAACAATAATGAAAATGAAGAGGCAGAAGAAAACTTGCCAATCGCATACGACAGGGATGCAATGGATATTGCGTTCAATATTGCCTATTTATTGGATGTATTGAATCACCTCCACAATGAAAACGTATTGATATCCTTGGGCGAGGCCAATATGTCCAGCGCGCTCATTACTCAGCCAGGCGGCGAAGACTTCAAGTATGTTGTGATGCCGATGAGAATTTAAAAAGGAGCGGTATAGAAGCCGCACAAGGAATTAAAAAATTATTTATTGAAACTTTGCAACAGGAACTAAATGTCCGATCCGAAACCGAGAGACCCCAACGCATACGATTCAGACTCAATCAAAATTCTGAAAGGGTTGGAAGCAGTCCGCAAACGTCCAGGCATGTACATCGGAGACACATCAGACGGTTCGGGCTTGCATCACATGGTGTTCGAAGTCGTTGACAATGCGATCGATGAAGCGCTTGCCAAACATTGCGACGATATCAAGATTACGATTCATACCGATAACTCCATTTCGGTCACCGATAATGGTCGTGGCATTCCAACCGGTATCAAAGAAGACGACGAATTTAAACGCTCGGCCGCAGAAATAGTCATGACCGAGCTGCACGCGGGTGGCAAGTTCGACGCAAACTCATACAAGGTTTCCGGGGGATTGCACGGCGTAGGCGTATCTGTCGTCAATGCGTTATCGGAATGGCTGAAATTACGAATCTGGCGAGACGGAAAAGTGCACCAAATGGAGTTTCGACATGGTGATCGTGTCGCGCCTCTTGCGGTCACCGGAACCACAGAAAAGCGCGGCACCGAAGTACATTTCATGGCGTCCAAAGAAACATTTGCGCACATAGAGTTTCATTACGAAATATTAGCTAAGCGCCTGCGCGAGCTTTCCTTCCTCAATAACGGCGTTAAAATCGAGTTGATCGATCAGCGCAACGGCAAGAGCGAGAACTTCGCCTACTCAGGCGGCGTCAAGGGCTTTGTTGAATACATGAACCGTTCAAAAACGGTTTTACACCCACGTGTTTTTTACGCGATTGGCGAAAAAGACGGCATGACCATCGAAGTCTCGATGCAATGGAACGACAGCTATAGCGAATCGGTGCAGTGTTTTACCAACAACATTCCACAGCGCGATGGTGGCACCCATTTGACCGGGCTGCGAACCGCAATGACGCGTGTGATCAATAAGTTCATCGAAGAAAATGAGTTTGCGAAGAAAGCCAAAGTTGAAACTTCCGGCGATGATTTACGTGAAGGGCTGACCTGCGTGCTTTCCGTAAAGGTACCAGAGCCAAAGTTTTCCTCACAAACAAAAGACAAGCTGGTGTCATCAGAGGTGCAACCGATCGTGCAGGAAGTGGTGGCGATGAAGCTAACCGAATACTTGCTCGAAAACCCCGCGGATGCTAAAACGATTTGTGGAAAAATTGTCGACGCCGCACGCGCACGCGAAGCTGCCCGCAAAGCGCGGGAGTTGACACGTCGCAAAGGCGTCCTCGATGGCGTGGGGCTGCCGGGCAAACTGGCCGACTGCCAGGAAAAAGATCCCTCATTATGCGAAATCTACATCGTGGAGGGCGACTCTGCAGGCGGGTCCGCCAAGCAAGGCCGTGATCGCAAGTTTCAGGCAATTCTTCCGCTGCGCGGAAAGGTGCTGAACGTTGAAAAAGCGCGAATCGATAAGGTCATTTCGTCCGAACAAATCGCTACGCTCATCACCGCGCTCGGCGCAGGTATCGGCAAGGATGATTTCAACCACGATAAATTACGCTATCACCGCATCATCATCATGACTGATGCGGACGTCGACGGGGCACACATACGCACGCTGCTGCTGACATTCTTTTATCGCCAGATGACGCAGCTCGTCGAAAACGGCTACATCTATATCGCCCAGCCACCGCTTTACAAAATAAAAATGGGTAAGGAAGAACGCTATATCAAGGATGAACTCGAACTCAAATCAGCACAACTGAAAAAAGCACTTGCCGACGCCGTACTTAACCCCGGTGGAGGCGCAGCTTTGATTGTCGGTGACGCGCTCGGCAACATCGCACACGACTATTTAATGACAGATGCCATCATCGATCGCCTGTCGAGAATGTTTGATCCTGAAGTGTTGCGTGGGATGTTGATTTGTCCACGCATTGACCTTTCCAACGTCGAGACCGCATCAAAGGCGGCAGTGTGGCTTTCTGATGCGGTCGGTGCATCAACCGTAACGGTTAAGGTCGAACAAGACGAAGCACACGACGCTTATCGTTTGCGTTGCGTGAAAACGCTGCACGGCAATACCCGCGAAACGGTGATAGACAACACCTTCATCGAAACCGGCGACTATGAGCAAATTGTCAAAACCTCGCTCACACTCAATGGGTTGATTCGTGAAGGCGCCGACATCAAGCGCGGCGAAAAGATGCTGGCGATAAAGACCTTTGGCGAAGCACTCGATTGGTTGATTGCCCAGGCGAAAGACAGCATGTATGTGCAACGTTACAAAGGTCTCGGTGAGATGAATCCCGAACAATTATGGGAAACAACGATGGATCCCAAGGTGCGTATTTTGCATCGAGTACAAATTGAAGACGCGATCAGCGCGGATGAAACCTTCATGACGCTAATGGGTGATGATGTTGAGCCGCGCCGCGCGTTTATCGAAAAGAATGCATTGATGGTGAGAAATCTCGATGTTTAGCGCGAGTGTGCATGCACCACCAAAGACACCATGTCTCTCTGCTGAGCGCGGCAAAATAACCGGCAACAGAAATCCACCTACATGACGGGGAACTCTGCCCGGACGGTTGGGGCGACGCCTTTCTGGAACAGCACGCGATTTTGTTCTTTCCAGCGCGCATGCACCCCGGGACGGCGCAGGTTCGCCATCGCACGCATTGGTGTATAGGCCGGTGCGTGCACCAGTTCGTGAGCCGTCATTGATTCCAACCCCGCTGAAGAAATCGCGACGATGCGCCTGGTGGCGCGTTGCGCTGCCGCCGCAATTATGACCGCAGGTAATTCCCCGCTGTTGGCGGTCGCAAGGATAACTTCAACACCTGCCTGGTGCAGTATTAGCATACGAACGCGTTCTTTGGCCCACTTCAACATGATGATTCTCTCTTGGTGACAAACAAGCGCACGTTTAACTTGATGTGGTGCGATTTAATTACTTACAGAATTTACGGTAGAAGCTTCGCCAACCAAAGCCTGTTGCGACAAACTGCGTAAACCCCGGCGTCAAATGCAGAGTACTGCGAATAGTTTTGAAAAGATGTTAGCTATCTCACACGGACGTATCATCGCGCATGGATGTGAAAATCAAATGACAGGAATGTGACAATTCCGTGATTTGATGTAGGTACGGCCCTGGGTTTTTAGGGAGGGTTCAAGCGGTGGCCACGCTCCCAGGGCATTTTTGTCCCGAAAACCCTTTCAGATGGCGGTCTACGCCAACTTATGCTGAGAAACCGCGCAATAGCGTGGTTGGAATCAACTTTGCCCTGGGTGGCTATGCGCGCCGTCTTGATGAGGGTGCGCGTGGTGCTCATGCGGTTTACTCAGCAGCGAACCTGCCACCATGCCCAGGCCCGCCATCAATACACCGACCAACTGGGCGGGAAGCTGTTCACCAAGTGGTGTGGCTAAAAACAGAACCCATGACATGATGCCCAGAACGATGGAGGCGATCGCACCATATCGCGTTGCCCGCTTCCAGTAGAGACCGCACACTAGCGGCACAAACGCGCCGACCAACGTAACCTGATATGCGCCGGAAACCATTTCGTATATTGGCGTGCCCTTCATCGCGACCGCATAACCGAGCACGCAACCGGTAAAAATAAATAACGTCACCCGGAAGGCGAAGAGTTCTTGTTTATCTGTCAGCCCACCGCGAATATTCTTGTAAATATTTTCCACGAAACTCGTGGAAGGTGCCAATAGGGTCGCCGAGGCAGTTGACTTAATCGCAGAAAGCAACGCGCCAAAGAAAAACACCTGTGCGATAAACGGCATTTGCGTAAGGATGAATGTGGGCAGCACGCGTTGCGGATCGTTAGCTAATAGCTCTTTGGCTTTCTCCGGCATTGCGAGTACTGCGCAAGCGACGATGAACATCGGCACAAACGCGAACGCAAGGTACGAAAGCCCGCCGATCACCGCCCCGCGCGAAGCGGTCTTGGAATCCTTGGCCGACATCACGCGCTGGAATACATCCTGTTGCGGAATCGAGCCCAGCATCATCGTGATCGCAGCAGCGAAGAAAAAAACCACGTCGTGAAAATTCGGTGCGGGGAAAAATTTGAACCAGTCGTTTGTCTGCGCCAACGCGTACACCTTGTCCGCACCACCGGCCAGATCGCCCGCCATAAACGCAATGATGGTTAAGCCGATGACAAGAACAATCATCTGAATAAAATCAGTCCAGGCAATGGCCAGCATTCCGCCGAAAATCACGTACGCCAATACCGAAAGCGTGCCGATCACCATGCCGGTGTCAACACCAATGACGCCATTGCTCACAACATTGAACACCAGACCCAGCGCGGTGATTTGTGCGGCAACCCAGCCGAGATAACTCATGATTATGGTGATTGAACAGAAAATTTCCACCGTTTTTCCAAACCGTTTTCGGTAGAAGTCCCCGATGGTCATCAAGTTCATACGATACAATCGCGCGGCAAAAAAAAGGCCTACGAACACCAGACACATCGATGCGCCAAACGGATCCTCAACGACGCTATTCAGACCCCCTTGCGCGAATTTGGCGCTGATGCCCAATACCGTCTCGGCACCAAACCAGGTTGCGAAGGTAGTGGTGATGATCATCACCAGCGGCAGGCTTCTTCCCGCCAGTGCAAAATCGGTGGAATTTTTCACGCGCGTTCCCGCGTAAAGGCCAATGGCCAATGTGCCCAGCAGATAGAGCACGACAAAACCCAACAGGGCATTCATAAGCTTGTCCTTCGCTTAAAGCGTTACAACATACCAAAGAGTAAAACGATATACATGCTGGCGATCAGCGTCGCCAGAATCGTCAGCGCCAGTAGCACG
The DNA here is from genome assembly GCA_046596005.1 of Usitatibacteraceae bacterium. Taxonomy (GTDB): domain Bacteria; phylum Pseudomonadota; class Gammaproteobacteria; order Burkholderiales; family Usitatibacteraceae; genus UKL13-2. The sequence goes on from JBKJMK010000102.1 coordinate 23,491, forward strand.
GTTGATTGCCAGCGCTGCGTGCGGTTCACACGATCAATCGCTTTCTCGATTGCTTCCAGTCGAGCGGTGGGATCGCTTTCGAGTGCGCGATGTATCAGGCGAGGAAGTTGCGGTAGAGTTGATGTCCATAACGGACCCTCTTTTTTCAACTGTTTGAGCAACCCGCGCCATCCGAGTTGTTCAGCCATCCATTTTTCCAGAATCGGTTGAGCAACCGGACGCAAATCGAGGTCCGGATAAAGCTGCCTGCCTAACCCCTCGACTTGCAATAACGTCTTTTGAAGCAGGACCAGCTGCGGCTGAATTTCCATCCGGAAACGCCGCGATACTTCAAACAAGCGCATCAATACGTTGCCAAAGTAAATTTCCTTTAGCGGTTTGTCGAAAATCGGCTCGCACACCGCGCGGATCGCGCTTTCAAATTCATCCACGCGGGTGTCTCGGGGCACCCACCCGGCCTCGATGTGTGCCACCGCCACTGCTTTGTAATCGCGCTGGAAAAAAGCCGCAAAATTACGCGCAAGATAATTCTTGTCCTCATCAGCCAGCGTACCCATGATGCCGAAATCGACGCCCGAATAGATGCCGTTACGCCCGACGAAGATGTTGCCCGGGTGCATGTCAGCATGAAAAAAACCATCGCGAAACACCTGCGTAAAAAATATTTTAACGCCGTCACTCGCCAGCCGCGCGAAGTCAAAACTCGCCGCCTTGAGCTGTGCGATATCGTTGACCGGGATCGCATCGATCCGTTCCATCACCATCACATCCTTGTGGCAGTAATCGAAATAGACCTCAGGCACATACAGTAACGTGCCATCGATAAAATTGCGCCTTAGCTGTGACGCATTGGCGGCCTCGCGAATGAGATCCAGTTCATCATGGATTGCCCTCTCAAATTCGGCGACCACCTCACGAGGCCGGAGACGTTTGCCATCGTCGTAGGCGCGCAGAACAAAATCAGCCACAACATACAAGAGGCCGATATCTTTCTCAATCGTTACACGAATGTTTGGCCGCAGTATTTTTACAGCGACATCGCGTCCCATTTCCTTACCGGATGCAATGGTCGCAAAATGCACTTGTGCAATTGAGGCGCTCGCGATCGGGGTCAGATCGAATTTGCTAAAAGTGTCGTTGTAAGTATGGTTTGCGAGACCGCCGGTTTGATCACCATAGACGCGATTGAGGGTGCTGACAACCTCGCTCTCAGCGAATGGCGGCACGGCATCTTGCAAGGCCGCCAGCTCACTGGCGATATCAGCGGGAACGAGGTCAGGGCGGGTGGAGAGCAATTGGCCAAACTTGACGAAGATTGGCCCCAGTTCCTCCAATGCTTCGCGCAGGCGAACCGCGCGGGGCTTCGAAAACCGACGCCAAAAAAATATCCCCCGAACGACGCCCGCGAGCACCCGCGAGCGCTCATGACCGGCGAGAAATTCGTCGAGCCCGTAGCGATAGACGACGGAGATGATCTTGAGGAAGCGGAAAGCGCGCATGAAGCGAAGATTTTAGCCTGTTGCGCGTTAGAACAGACAGCGAACCTCTCGTTAAGTGCGACCACCGCAAATGTCTCCCACGCACACGTTAGAAAAAGCAGGAGCCTTCTATTGCAGCTACACGCCCAGCGTTGTTAATGACGAGATCAACCAGGGACAACAAACCCCTGTGTCGCTAACGCAGCCGACCCAACATCTTGCGCCACCTCGCTTTAATCGCAAGCTTCATCTCACGGGCAAGTTCGCGGATGCGCTGATACACGGGTAGCGCCCGCACATAAGCGTAGAGCCGCTCTTTCCAGCCGATGACGGCAAGATAAGCCCGGTTGAACCAGCCGATGGTGAGCAGGGTTGGTTTGGTCAGGGAAAATATTCGGGCGAGAAATGCGGTGCCAATGACCTTTGCAATCACAAATACCCACAGTCCATAGATTCCATGTCCGTGCGCGATCAGCCAGAAGGCGGCAAGCTTGAAGGGCAGCAGGATCGCTGCCGGCAGAACGAACGCAAGGAGCGCGACATATTTCGGCAGTTTCGCGATCTGCGCTTCGGCCCAGCGAATCGGCGGAAGTTTGCCGAGCCATCCCATAAACGCCAGCATCCCGTCCCATATCCATTCCTCGAGGAAAACCCAGACCGCAAGGGGAATGGTAAATAGCGCACGAAAAATGCGGCGCAGCAAGCTTTTCGGCGCAACGGCGTTTGCCATGGAGTCGGTCGCGGGTTTGTCAGCGCATCAAAAAAACGTTGAACACCATATGCGAGGATGCCCTGTACGCGGGCTCGCCGGGGTATTTTGCCTCTGAGAGGCGCATGAGTGTTCAGCCTGCATCTACCGCTGCCGCAAACATGGCGTCAACCATTCACGTTCATTTTTGCGAACCGCGCATCCAGCCGCGCAATATCATCACGCAAAATCTCACTTTGCCGCGTGAGGTCTTCGTGTTCGCGCCGGGTGATAAAAGCGCGCCGCTCTTCCGTCAAATATTCGGCCACGTTCGCGGTGAGTCGTTGCCCTGCCTGGTTTCGCCATTCGCGCGCGCGCAGACGCGATTCAATCACACGATGTGCCGCCACATCGCCAATGACGCGGCTCAGATCCTCTTCGGCGTCCCACTCTACATTGCGCGCAATATCGGACAATGTTGCCGCTAACTCAGAGTCGCCTGTGAAGGTGACTTGTGATAGCGCGGCCGCTCCCTGTGTGATCAACCCAGGCAATAACGATAGTGGCAGAATGAAAGACACGTCTGGTGCCGCCGCATTATTCCCGGCGTCGCCGACCAATTCCATTTCACCCTCTTCTGTAACCCGCATGCGCGTTGATACCGGGCCGACTTGGGACGCGATCACCTTGCCACGATGCGCCTGTAAGCGAACGCGTGCCGCCGGATAGTCCGACAGCACGCGGTTGAAAAACTTGATGAATGGAAAATGAAGTGCGCTATCGAGCAATATCAGCCTATCTGCTGAATTCCCGCCAACAACCAAGTCGATTTTACGTCATCGAGTCGCTTGGCCACATGCCAGATTTCGTCAAACGACTCAGCCGGCCCACCAGCCTCTTCACGAATTTCTCCTGTGTAGCGTACGCTGGCGACGGCGCGCTGGCCTTCGGTGGTGACTTCGAGCACACTCACGTTCAGCGTGACAATTTCGGTCTTTTGAACAGCATCACCGCGCTCCTGAATTTGTAGCGAAAGTTCGGCGTACATCTCTGGTGTGGTGAAATCGCGAATGTCATTCACATCCTTGGTGTCATTTGCCGCCTGCAGCCGGATAAACGCAAAGCGCGCCTGACGCTCGAAGCCGGGCACATCGAAATCTGCCGGATAACGCGGCGCGGCTGTTGTTGCGGGTGCGGTATCGGCACCCGTCGCCAGCTTGCTGCCAATTTCCGGCGCACCACCAGCAAGGCCACTGCGTTGCATCGGTTCTGGCGCAACAGATGGAGACGCGCTACCTGCACCAGCATATTGCATTGGCGCGTTTGCCCCATTCGCACTTTCCATCGCTTTTTTACGCATGAACATGCGAAACAGCATAAAGGCACCAAATGCAAGCCCGGCAAACAGCAGGATGTCCATTATTTTGAGGCCACTAAAGCCACCACCCATAAACATTGAGGCCAACAAGCCACCAGCAGCCAGGCCGGCAAGGGGCCCCATCCATCTGCTCAGTCCCGATGGCGCAGCTGCCGCTGGTGCTACCGCTCCCGCTGGTGCCACGGTGTTTTGAGCCGGAGCCTTGGGCACGTCCTTTTGCACACTTTCTTTCTGCATGCCAGTCGACTTACCGCCGCCCAAACGCTTTTTTGCGTCCACGTCGCCGATGGCAAACACGGTTGTAAATAACGCCAGCAATATAACGATCAAAAAATGCTTCATGGTTTTTCCTCGATTAATGACATCAGGACCCGCGATATGAATCCAGCGCCGGTTACGCAAACTAACCCCGCTACTTCACAATTCTTGCACTATAGACCAGCTCAATATCAGCGCTGGTTTTATTTTCCCACATGAGGCAATACACCTCCTTGGCCTTCGCCTCATAGAGGCCGGATTCTCCGTTGGTACGGTCAAGCTTGACCGGATAATAAGTCTGATCGCCTTTCTGGTAATGGAGATTAAAATTAAGCTTGGTTGTGGACTCAAAACGGTACTCAATTTTTTGAGGCGGCTCGAGGGTCATGCATTTTTCAAAGATCTTACCCGGTTTGATGATAGCGGGTTTCGCTGTTTGTGCTTGTGCCTCAGTCGCAAAGTTGGCCACCAACGCCGCAATTGTCACCGCCATCATGAAGCACTTCATAGCTTTACTCCACGATGTAACGCCACGACGCCAGCGCTGAGGTTGAAAAACTCAACGCGTTTGAGGCCTGCGACCTCCATTAGGCCCTTCAGCGTTTCCTGGTCCGGGTGCATGCGGATCGATTCAGCGAGATAGCGATAGCTTGCCTCATCCCTGGCAACATATTTTCCAAGCAACGGCAACACATTGAAAGAGTAAGCATCATACATTTTGCTTAACGTTGGGTGCACCTTTGAGAATTCAAGCACCAACAATCGCCCGCCAGGCTTTAATACCCGCGTCATTTCCGCCAGCGCCACATCCTTGCGCGTCATATTGCGTAAGCCGAAAGCAACAGTAACAAGGTCAAAAGACTCGTTTGCAAACGGCAGCTTTTCTGCATCACAAAGCGCATTCGGCAACATATATCCCGCATTGATGAGCCGGTCACGGCCAACTTTTAACATCGCCTCGTTGATGTCGGTTTGCCAGACTTGGCCGTTCGGGCCGATAAGCTTGGCAAAAGCCAACGCCAAGTCGCCCGAGCCGGAGGCCACATCCAGTATTTTTTCGCCGAGCTTCACGTTGGCAAGGTCAACCGTAAAGCGCTTCCATAGCCGATGCATTCCGCCAGACATGAGATCGTTCATCACGTCGTACGAAGGCGCGACTGACTTGAAAACTTCACGCACCCTGGCCGATTTTTCGCCTTCAGGCACTTGCTGAAAACCAAAATGTGTCGCGTTACTCATTTATCGCTCCATGGTCGTCACATCGTTCGCATCGTGCTCATTCCCGGCTTGCCCCGGCCTGTTTCAACCGTGCCAGATAGGATTGCCAGTAGTCATCCTGCCTTACACCCAAATCATGGAAATAGTCCCAAGCGTAGAGCCCGGTATCGTGGCCATCGGAAAAAACCAGCTTGACTGCGTACGTGCCGGTGGGCTCGATCGCCGTGATTGCCACGTTTTTCTTGCCGACCTGCAATACTTCCTGGCCCGGTCCGTGGCCGCGCACTTCTGCGGAGGGCGAATACACGCGCAAGAATTCGCAGCTAAAACGGAATGTTTTACCATCGTTAAAAACGATTTCAAGTTCGCGCGATTTTTGATGCAACCTGATATCGGTAGGTCGGGGGGAAGTTGGGGTCAGGCCGGACATTGTTTTACGTGAAGTTCGAAGACGGAATGGCATGATACCGCGCCGGGCACGACACCTGAAATTTGTCTTGATCCATCGGCTAGAATGTCAGGATTGCATTCCTGATTTCCAACATGATTGGCATCCTGATCGTTGCCCACGGTACGCTGGGTGAAAGCTTGATTCACTGCGCCAGCCACGTGATGGGAAAGCGTCCGCTATATCTTCGCCAGCTTGGCATCACTGTGCACGATGATCCGGATGCGCTTTTGCCGCAAGGTCGTGATCTGATCCGCTTTCTTGACCAGGGCCAAGGTGTGCTGGTGATGACGGATATATTCGGTGCAACACCTTCCAACATCGCCTGCAACCTGTTGGTGCCTCACAGAGTTCAGGGCGTGTCCGGCGTCAACATGCCCATGCTCATCAAAGCCCTGACCTACCGCGAGCAACCAATGGAAATACTCATTCAGAAAACAATGGCAGCCGCGCAGGAAGGCGTCATCCGCATGGCCGTTGAGGCGGATTGCTGAGCATGCTGAAACAGGA